>JASHWB010000036.1 GCA_030044295.1 Candidatus Acidiferrales bacterium | reverse complement strand
GGCCGTTCGCCGGATGCGCCCGGTGCCTACGCCATGTCGATCGACGAAATCGTCGCCCGTGGCGCGCAGGGTGTAACCGAGGGCGCTACCGAATTTCACATCGTTGGCGGCCTGCACCACGATCTTCCGTTCGATTACTATCTCGACTTGATCCGCGCGTTAAAGAAGAACTTCCCGCACGTGCACCTCAAGGCCTTCACCATGGTCGAGGTCCACTATTACGCGCGCATCGCCAAGCTTTCGATCCGAGACACACTGCTAAAGATGAAGGAAGCTGGCGTCGATTCGCTTCCCGGTGGCGGCGCCGAAATCTTCCATCCACGCGTGCGCCGCGTCATTTGCGATCACAAAGTCAGCGGCACAATGTGGCTTTCCATTGCGCGCCAGGCTCACGAGATCGGGCTGCATTCCAACGCCACGATGCTCTTCGGCCACGTCGAAACTCTCGAAGAACGCGTCGATCATCTCGTGCGCCTCCGAGAAGGGCAGGACAAATCCAAAGGCTTCGTCACTTTCATCCCGCTCGAATTTCATCCGGCCAACACCAGCCTCGCCCACATTCCGAAACCGACCGGCATGGATGCGCTGAAGACCATCGCTGTCTCGCGTCTAATGCTCGATAATTTCGACCACATCAAAGCCTACTGGATCATGCTCACTCCGCGCATTGCGCAAATCGCGCTCCGCTTCGGCGCGGACGATATCGACGGCACCGTCGTCGAAGAAAAGATCTACCACGACGCCGGAGCCACTACTCCCGAGCATCTCACCCGCGAAAATCTCGAAAAACTTATTCGCGCTGCCGGCCGCGTGCCTGTGGAACGCGACACGCTTTACAATCGCGTCGATCGCTCGAAAATGCCGCCCATCGCTCCGCCTCAGCCCACAGGCGCCCCAGGCGGCTTCATCCCCGCCGCCTCCCTCACCGCAAACTAGATACTCGATGTGACATGCGCATCCTGGTGCGAACCTGGAGAGCGTGCGAAATGAGAGTGCGGGACAACTCTGCCACGCAAGGACTGGTTCAGCAGCGTATCGGCGAGATTCAAAAACCGAACCCACAAAGCATGGCTTAAATTTTCAGGGACACCGCGTGATTCGACAATTCAGGTCGCGCGACAACATCAGTTTCAACGTCAGCCGGTCCGAGCCGGCGGTCCACCCCACGCCAACACCTGTCTCGATGTCGATAAATCTGCGGCTCGTGTAATCCATCACTGCCCAGGCCTCGTGAAATTGATCACGGAGTGGAAGGATTTGATGGAATGTTCCAAAACCGTCGTATTCTTCGTACGCAACGGCCCATTTATCATTCACGTTGTAAGCGACTCGTCCCGCCGGATTGTATTGAAGGCCGCCCAGACCGCCCGTGTAATCCGTATCCACAATGGGGTTGTAGATGAGGTCCCAGGGACCGAGATGGGCGCCTATAATTGGACGGATCTCGGACGTAATGGTGCGGTCCTCCCAATAATCGCGATTGACGCTGAATTCGAAGTTCAGGCCATAGAAGAACTTATGCTTCTCCGCGTGAGGACGCACAAACAGCTCACGAATTTTAAAGCCGTTGATTGTTGCCCCTTGATTGGTCGAATGAAGGCTGAAGACGGGAAGATAAAGTCCCTGTTCAAACCAAGGCGTAACTCCATACGCCCACTCGGCTGCACCGTTCAGCGAATCGTTCGCAATGATCGAGTCCGGGAAAACGGGCTGCGTGCGGCCGATTGGGGTGAAGTTAGTGTGGATCATCAGATTCCAAATGCCGGGATTCTCGATCTGCGCGTCGTAAACCTGAATTTCGTCGGTCTGCCCGAACGCCGCGGCTGGAAACATCGCACATGTGACCGCGATGATGGCGCACGCCACCAGCCAGCTTGAGCATTTTCCCCAAGCCCTAGCCCAAGCTCCTCGCGGTCCGCTCATGCGTGCGGATGGGCCTTGTCGTAAATATCCATCAGCTGTTTCACACTTGCTTGCGTGTATCTCTGCGTCGTGGAAAGTGACGCGTGCCCGAGCAGCTCCTGGATCGCCCGCAAGTCCGCGCCGTCCACCAGCAGGTGCGTCGCGAACGCGTGCCGCAGCGAATGCGGATGCAGGTTCCAGTTTGCGTTCGCTAAGCGCGCGTACTTCCTCACGAGCGCGTGGACCCATCGTTTCGTCACCCGGTGGCCACGTCGGTTCAGAAACACCGCCTCAGGACTCTTTTTTTTTCGCGGATCTGGCTTCTCTAGCAACTGCTCGCGAATCGGCCAATATACTTCCAATGCTTCCTGCGCCTTCGAGCCATACGGTACCACGCGCTCTTTCCGTCCCTTGCCCATCACGCGCAGCATCTGCCCCGCGCGGTCCACGTCCTGCAAGTTCAATCCGACGATCTCGCTCACGCGCAAGCCCGCTGCGTAAAGCATTTCCAGAATGGCCCAGTCGCGTTTCAGAAGCATTTTTGCGGCCGCGCCGCTCGAGGAGGAGGATTCCTTTCGGCGCGTTTTTCGCTGCCGCGTCAAACCGCCTCGCCCCATTTCATCCAGGAAGCTGTTCATCTCCTCCGCGGTGGGAATCTGCGGGATGCGCCGCGGCAGCTTCGGCGTGGCCACCAGCCGCGCGGGGTTCTGCTTCAAGTGCCTCTCGCGCACACAATATTTGAAAAACGTCCGCATCGACGCAAGTCTTCGCGCCACGGAAGCCCGCTCGAGCTTCTGGTCATACAAGAATCCGACGTACTCGCGAATGACCCGGTGGTCGATCTGCTCGAGCGGCAACGTCTTCTCTCCCGGCGGCGCTAGAAAATCCGCGAATTGCTGCATATCGCGCCGGTACTCCCGGATCGTATCGGGCGACGCGTTTCGCTCGTACCGCAAATAGTCAATGAATTGGTCGATCAGTCGCTTCATGTCTGGTCTTGCCGGACGTTCAGTCTTGCTTGGCGCCGCTCAAGGCAACAGCCCGTAAACGTCCAGTTCTCCCGCCGTGCTTGTCGAGCTTTCGCTTCCGCCCGTATTATTCCCCCGCGTTCCGACGTACACCTTGCCGTTCGCGATCGTTGGCACGGTAAACTTGACGGCATTCCCGGCGTTATTTCCCGTTCCCTGAGAGCTGTTCCAGAACTCGGTCGCGAGATTCGTCGCATCGTACGCGTGCAGGATCGCAGGCCCGCACCCGGGCGATTGGCTCGTACAATAATTGCTGTTATCCAGAGCCCAAACAATTCCGTCGCTGCTTCCAGACGACGAAACCGATGGCGTGCTTCCCGGAAATCCGAATGTGCTCGCCGACTGTTGCACATTCGTCAGAGCGAACATTCCCGTGGTGGTATTGAACGTGTAGGCTTGTAAAGGACCTCCGACTCCCGCGAGATAATAAGTGTCATTCCAAAATGCTCCGGTCGCGAAAATCCCATTGCCGAAGCTAAACCGCTGCCACGCGTTCGAGTCGCCAGATCCTCCCATCGCGTCCCGGTTCAGTAAATATAGATAACCGTCCTTGCCGCCGCCGATCACCAGATGCGGAACCGGGCTACCCGGCTGGTCCACCAGAATCGCCGCGCCACCCGAGCCAAAATCCTGGTCATTCGAATCGTCTGTCGCCTGATCCGAAGGAGTAAAATAGTCCGACACATCCAGCACGCTGCTCAGTTTCAAGAAAGAATCGCCATAATCGTTAGTCGGCCCGCTGGAATTCGTGGCATCAAACGCCGCGTTCCCAGTGATCAGATAAAGGTTGTTGCTCGAATCCGCCGCCGGCGCAGCGCCGCCCATCCAGATTCCGCCCCATCCTACGTTCGGCGTGACGTTCAGCACATACTGTTGCTGCAGCGTGCTGGCGCTATAACCCATCACCCATCCGTAATACGGCGGGGTATCCTCGTGCGAAGACCACGCGATGTAAATCACTCCGTTGACAAGCGCCAATCCCCCGCGCTGATTCTGCTGCCTCGGAACAAACGTTGTTGTCGTCCCGCCGTCGCCCGGGTAAGTCCCGGCAATCGTCACCGGCCCGCTAAACTTCTCGTTTCCCGTGAATAGGTCGATCGCGTGCAACCTCTGGAAGAATGTCAGGCTCGAAGCGATCACCGACTTCGAAACCACGTACAGCGTGTTCGTGGATGGATCGATCACAGGTGTCCCGGTGACGCCCACCTCCGGGCTGACGTCCCCGTCACCGCTCCCCACCAAATTGCCGCTGGTTCCCGAGGGCACCGGCTCTTCACCCGCCGTCCCTCCGTGGTTCGAGTCAAGCAGATTCGTGTGCCACAGCGTCACACACGGACTTGCATCCGCGTCGAACGCATACAAGCTGTCGTGCTGCGTTGCAACGAACACCACATTGTGTGTTACCCCGCTGAACGAAAGATTCGCCACCCACAGCGGCTGCGTGTAAATCGCTCCATCCACCGCACAGGAAAACAGCTTCCCGAAACTGCCGCTGGTCACGTTCGCCGGCGTCAGCGCGTACTCGCTCTGATTGCTGCCGTCTCGCGAAAGGTCGTTGTGGTACGTGAAGACCCCTGCTAGGTTGGTGACGCCGATTGTCGCCGATGCGGACTTCGAATTATCCGCATTGCTGGTAGCGGTCACCGTGTAAATCCCGGCCGTCGACGCGCTAAAAGCCGCGGTAGTCGTCGTCTGCCCGCTGAGTGTTCCTCCCGAGGCGCTCCAGCCGACTCCCGCTGATCCCGCGTCGTTCGTTACCGTCGCCGTGAACTTCACTTGCTGCCCGGTCGTCACGCCGCCTTGCGTCGGAGAGATCGAAACGCTCAGGTTCCCTGCAGTGATCGTGAGCGTCAGATTCATGCTGGCCTTGTTCGCGGTGGGGGCCGTTGAGTCCTTTACTTGGAACGTGAGCGGTGTGTTCGTTACGCTCTCGGTCGGTGTCCCGCTGATCGTACCGGTCGCACCGTTCAGACTCAAATTCGTCGGCAGCGTTCCCGACGTAAGCGACCAGGTATATGGCAGTGTTCCGCCTGTCGCCGCCAGCGTCGCCGAATACGCCACGCCTACTTGTCCCGCGGGTAGGGTATTCGTAGTAATCGAAAGATTGGCCGGCGCGATCATCACCTGTAAGGACGCTGTCGTGCTGTTCGACGATGCGTCCGTCACCTCTGCTGTGAAGTTGAACGTTCCAGAACCTGTCGGCGTCCCAGAGAGCAATCCGCCGTTCGAAAGCGTTAAACCACCAGGCAGTGATCCCGCGCTTACGGTCCAGGCGTACGGTGTCGTCCCTCCGCTCGCCGTAAGTGTAGCTGAATACGCCACGCCTACCTGTCCGCTCGACAGGCCGGCTACCGTGATGGTCAGTGGAGCTGGCGTCTGCCCCGTGCCCGATGACGACCCGCTGCAGCCCAATTGCGAAGCTGCGATCAGCGCCAGCATGGCAATTAGCAAGAACACGGGATGCCGCGCACCGGTTTTTCCGGGACACGGAGAAAACGCAAGAAATATTTCTTGATCGCCGGAGTCGTGAATCCGCACTAGCGAATGCCTGGGATGCCCCAATAGAAAAATCCACGCAAACTTAACACTGAGATTGGTCGATTACAAACACATTCCAAAACCCCTCTTGGTGCAAAAGCTGCGAGAATCAAGGACGCCAAGCTTGCGGCGCTGTGGGCCAAACAGCGTGCCGTACGGTTCAAATGTACCTGTACGTTACCCGTCGTTCGGCACAGGTGACCTCGCACGCGACAATGTGTTAGCGTGAGTGCGCCATGATGCGAGCTGACGGAGAATTCGGCGGCGAGGAGACGAGCACGGGTCGGACGAATCGGCAATCCCACGGCTGCCAGCTTCCGGAGGTAGGTGCAACGGCTAACGGCCTTCCCATCACGCGCCCTGAATTCCTAATCGCGAAAACACGTCGAATACCAGCCGAAGCAACTAATTATAAAATCAGCAACTTGTGCCGCTCTAACAGCGAACCACAGGTTCGGGCGACAAACCGGAACTCCGCCGCTTACTACTCACCAGTTCCTAATTACGCATTCATTGGGCTGCTTGGGATCGCACTCTTTCTAGCTTTGGCGACTGTCCCCCGCGCCTCAGCCGAGCCTTTGTTCGGCTCGCAACGCAATCTAACGATCGCGCGCATCTACACCGCTCCGAGCCTCAGCGGAGAGCTGACCGACGGCATCGAATGGGAGCCCAACAGCCGCGCTATTTCCTACTTCGATTCTGATGATTCCGGCGACGACATCGTCACTCTCGACGTGAAAACGGGCCGCCGTAAGGTTCTGGTCGGCTCCAGCGTCCTCGACTCCGCCATGCCGCCCATCATTCCTTCGCTGATTCAATCCACGGGGCTTGGACGTATTGAACCACCCCGCTATTTGTGGTCTCCGTTGGACAACGCCCTGCTTCTTATCGGCACCGACAAGCTCGTCCTGCTGAATCTCGATACGATGACGCCAAAGACTCTCGTCGACGGCTCGGCGGTAGTCGCCGCGTCTGACACCAATCCCACCGCCCATCCACAGTCCGTCGAAGTATCTGGCGGGAATACCGCTTTAGCGGCGATAGACGATCCCAAGTTCTCGCCCGATGGCAAATGGGTCAGCTTCGTGCGTGGATGGAATCTCTGGCTCGTCAACACCTCAACGGGCGATCTCCGCCAGCTCACCGCCGGCGGCACAGAGGCTCTGCGCATGGGCGATCTCGATTGGCTTTATCCCGAAGAGCTTGATTGCACCACCGGCTACTGGTGGTCTCCTGATTCTTCAAAGATTGCCTATTACGAAATGGACGAGCGCCCTGTGGCACGCTTTCCCATTGTGGACATGAGCTCCTCGGCCGGTTCGATCGTTTACACGCGGTTTCCGGAGGCAGGCACGGCGAATCCGATCGTTCGCGTCGGCGTCGTCTCCGTCGATGGCGGCGTGACGCAATGGACGGACACTGGCAAGGACACGAACATATACATTCCACGCGTCGTCTGGCTCCCGGATAGCCGCCGTGTGGCCATCGAGCGCCTCAATCGCGCGCAAAATCGCCTCGATCTGCTTTTCTGCGACGCCGCCACGGGCACGTCGCAAACCATTCTCACCGACACCGATCCCTACTGGATCAATGTGTCCGACGATCTGTACTTCTTTTCGGACGGAAAGCGCTTCCTCTGGTCTAGTGAGCGCTCCGGCTACCGGCATTACTACCTCTACGACATCTCCGGAAGGCCGCTCCAAGAGTTGACGACGGGTGATTGGCAAATCACAGGCAACGGTGGGTTCGGTCCCGGCGCCGCCAGTCATCCCGCCGTGGATGAAGTGCACGGCTACATCTATTTCACTTCCAACAAGGACAACGTCCTCGGCAACCAGCTCTTTCGCCTCTCTCTCGCTGACGACTCGATCGTCCGCATTACTCGCGAATCCGGCATTCACGACCCGATCGTCGCCCCAAACGATTCCGCGTTCGTGGACACCTACTCCAACACCATGATGCCCCCGCGGCAGGACCTGTACCGCATCGACGGCTCGCGTGTCACCGCCATTAACAAGAACGAAGTTTCCGATCTCGGGTCGTATCACCTCTCGCCCGTCGAATTTCTTACCGTCTCAGCCGATGACGGAACGAAACTGAACGCCGAATTGATCCGCCCTCGCGATTTCGACGCCGCCAAAAAATATCCCGTGCTCATCGACGTATACGGCGGCCCGCAGGAACAGCACGTTCGCAACGACTGGGGTTATTCCACATTTCTGTGGGATGAAATGATGGCCGAGAAAGGCTACGCGATCTTTAGCTTGGATAACCGCGGCTCCTGGGGCCGCGGACACGTGTTCGAAACTCCCATTTATCATCACTTCGGCAAGGTCGAACTTGAAGACCAGTTGGCCGGCGTGAGATATTTGAAGTCTCTTCCGTGGGTCGATCCGTCCCGCATCGGCATTTGGGGCTGGAGTTATGGCGGCACGATGGTGCTCGAGGCGCTCTTCAACGCGCCCGGCGTTTTCAAGGCCGGCGCTGCCGTATCGCCGGTCACCGATTGGCATCTCTACGATACAGCTTACACTGAACGCTACATGGGCCTCCCCGAAGATAATCCCAGCGGCTATTACGAAAGTTCGCCCATCAACCAGGCGCAAAACATGCAGGCCAAGCTGTTCATCGCCCATGGCACTGGCGATGACAACGTTCACTTCGCCAATACCGCCGAGCTCCTGAACCGATTCATTACCATCGGCCGCTATCCTGACGGCCTGTTCATCGTTCCCGGTCGCGGCCATTCCATGACCGATCGCGCCGCTCGAATCGAGCTATTTCGCCAGATGACCAGGTTTTTCGAGGATAATCTCTAGGGCAAACTACGGTGAAACAACCCTTCCAGCCGCTGCCGCCTCTGATAAGCTTGGGTTTCGGGTTAAGGTGTGGAACGGAGCGCGCCCCCTGAGCGCGCCTTGGGCCCTGACAAAGGCAAAACCGCCGGTCGTACGCAGGAAGAAACCATTGCCGAACCTAGCAGCATCGTCTTCTTCAGTTTCGAGCGCGGATCACGGCATCCGGTTCATCGTGCCACCTTGTCTCGTCGCCGCTTTTGTCATTTCGTTCATATGTTACTCTCCGCAGGTTTGCGCTGCGACTAAGAACATCCAGCCACTCGGTTCCGCGACCGCGTCATCCGTCGATATAGACTCGCCGGTTCTGAATTCCGGGTTCCGCTATCTCTACGAATTGGATTTCGCGGACGCCCGCGCCGAATTCCTCAGCTATCAGCGCCAGCATCCGGGCGATCCCATGGGCAAGGCGGCAGAAGCCGCGAGTTACCTCTATAAGGAATTCGACGCCAAGGGAATTTTCACCTCGAAATTTTTTCTAAATGACGACGAATTGCTCAACGGCGCGGACGGCACTCCCTCCCAAAATCGCAATAAGCCATTCCTGCACGCCGACGGTGAAGCGCGCGAGAGGGCTCGCCAAATCCTGAAATCGGAGCCACACAACATCCACGCACTGCTTGCTCTCACCCTCGCTGACGGCATGGAATCCGATTATGACGCCTTAATCGTGAAGAAGCAGGTTGCCAGTCTCGGGCTCATGCGCCAAGCAGAACGCGAAGCGAACGCTTTGCTCGCCATTGATCCTTCTCAGGACGATGCCTACGTTGCGCTCGGCGCCAGCGACTACGTAATTGGCTGTTTGCCAAGCTACAAGCGGGCTTTCCTCTGGTTTGGCGGAATCCACGGCGACCGCGTCCGAGGCATGCAGGAAATGCAGCGCGCAGCAGACCACGGCCATTATTTGCAGCCGTTCGCGCAAATTTTACTGGCGCTGGCCTATGAACGCGAAAACCAGCCCCAACGCGCCCGGGAACTTCTGTCGAAGCTCACCAGCGAATTTCCATCCAACAAACGCTTCGCCCGTGAGCTCGCTCTGCTCAACACCCGTAATCCTGGCGATTAGTCCACTTTTGTCCGGCCTCTTTCGCTCATAAGAGCCAGAACGTTTCCTTCCGTGTCGCGAAAGAAGGTCATCCACAGATCGTGGTCAGGCATTCGCGCGATCACATGCGGCTCGTCATCGAATTTGGCCCCTACGGCTCTGAGGCTCTGGAACGCGGCTTCGATATCCGCCACTTGGAAGTAAACAATCGAACTAGGATGGTCGAATTCCGGGTTCTCGGGCTTGTCGAGCATCAATCGGACTCCACCGCAATCGAAAAAGCTCAGCTGCCCAGCGCGGAATAGATGGCGCAGGCCGAGAACATCGCGGTAGAACGCCGTGGCCCGATCAACATCGTGCGCGTTAATTGCGATCTGTCCTATTCGAGAAAGGACAGTGCGATCAGTTGCGTTCATAGCTGAATCTCCTTGGAGCTCCAGCACCACTTACTTAATGGAGTGATGTTGCGCATTCCGAGTGCCGTCAACGCGTCTAGATTAACCGATTCTATTTCGCTCGCGCGCACACATGTGTCTCTCCGTGTCGCCAACGTCCGGCGTAGCCTATGTCGCGCCATCCTCCGAAGAACACTACAGTTAAAGATGCCGGCCTCCGCAGCCGATACTCTGGTTTGGATGCAATCTCGTTGTTTCAACCCGGTACGGAAGATCGTTTGGGGACCATCCCGTCTTATGTCCCAAGGAATCCGCAGGTTCGGGCAACGGTGCGCAAGTCACAAACTAACGAGTGTCCTTTCACATGGCGTCGTTCGCAGCACAACAACCTGATCTCGTCCGCGCGAGTTTCCGCAAGACGGAGCGCAGGGAATGGTGGCTCTGGGCCGTCGCGTTTGCCGTTACGACCCTTTTATTGGTCGCTCTGTTTTCTTTTGTGCTTCCGGGGCGGCAGAACTACATGACCGAGCGCGCGGAGGATGTTTCTCCGATCGTGATGCGCGGTTTGATTGGCCTCGTATTCCTTTTCGATTTGTACACGATTTACCAGCACCTGCTGATCCATCGCATCCGCAAACAGCTGCTGGAACGGGAGGAACTTTTCCATCTGATCAGCGAGAACGCGGCCGACATGATCGCCGTCGTGGATCTCGAGGGGCACCGGCTCTTCAACAGCATGTCTTACCAGAAGGTGCTGGGATACTCGCCCGAAGAACTCGCGGCCTCCTCCGCATACGAACAGATTCATCCCGACGATCGCGAACGCGTCCAGAAATCAGCCGAAGATGCTCGCGTCAGCGGCATCGGGCAGACGCTCGACTACCGCTTCCGTCATAAAAGCGGCGCCTGGTTGGTCTTGGAATCTACTTCCAGCGTCATCTGCAACGAAAAAGGACTCCCGGAAAAAATGGTCCTGGTGAATCGCGACGTGACCAAGCGCAAAGAAACGGAGGAGGCGCTGTGGCGTTCCGAATCGGATTTTCGTTCAGTCGTTGAATATGCCCCGTACGGCATTTTCCGCGCGACTGTCGAGGGACGCTTGCTCCAGGTAAATCCAGGCCTGCAGAAAATGCTCGGATACGAATCCTCCGAGGATCTTGCCGGCAAGCACCTCGCCACGGATATCTTCCGCTATGCCCCCGAATACCAGCGCGTAGCCGATCTGCTGATCCGCGCTGAGGAAATAAAAGATATCGAAGCGGAATGGAAGAGGAAGGCAGGCACTCCAATCACCGTCCGTTGCTCGGGCCGGCGGGTCGATCATGAAGATGGAACGCCCGCTTACTTCCAAGTATTCGCGGAAGACGTGACGGAGAAGCGCACGCTCGAGGGCCAGTTGCGGATGGCCCAGAAGATGGAAGCAATTGGGCGCCTTTCCGGTGGCATCGCGCACGATTTCAACAATTTGCTCGGCGTGATCATTGGCTATGCCGGCGTGCTAAAAAAAGCGCTCGGCCAGAACGATCCGCGCTGCGAACACGCCCTGGAAATAGAGAAAGCCGGACAGCGCGCCGCATCGTTAACCAGACAATTGCTCGCCTTCAGCCGGCAGCAGGTGCTCAGCCCCGAGGTTCTCGACTTGAACGCGCTTGCCTCCGATTTGCAGCGGATGCTTCCTCGATTGATCGGCGAAGATATCGAAGTCTCGCTGGAGTTAGCGTCCGATCTGCGATCCGTAAAGGCAGATCGCACCCAGATCGAACAGGTCATTTTAAATCTGGCGATTAACTCGCGGGACGCTATGCCCTCCGGCGGCCATTTGCGAATCGAAACGGCAAACGTGACCCTGGATGAACGCTATACGTGGGAACATCCGGGTTCTAAGGCCGGCAGTTACGTGCGCTTGACCGTGACGGACACGGGAATCGGAATGGACGCGGGGACGCTCGCCCACATTTTCGAGCCGTTCTTTACAACCAAAGAGCCCGGGAAAGGCACCGGCTTGGGGCTAGCTACTGTCTACGGCGTCGTTAAGCAGAGCGACGGTTACATCTGGGTGGAGAGTTCTCCAGGAAAAGGCGCGAGTTTTCAAGTCTATCTGCCGCAGCACCTCGCCGCACCTGCACAAGAAACACGGGACGCTGAGCCGAAAGAAAAGATCCACGGCTCGGAAAGCATTCTGCTGGTGGAGGATGCTGAACCCCTCAGAAAGCTCGCGCAGCGGTTCCTGGAGTCGAGCGGATTCCACGTTATTTCCGCCGGCACCGGAGAAGAAGCGCTGGAGCTTGCGGCTCGGCACGCGGAGCACTTCGACCTCCTGCTCACAGATGTCATCATGCCGGGCATCAACGGACGCACTCTAGCCGAACGGTTGCTCTCACGCCGTCCAGGAACGAAGGTGCTCTACATGTCCGGCTATACCGATAGCTTCATCGCAGGGCATGGCGTCCTCGACCCAGGTATTCATCTGCTTCACAAACCGTTTACCGAGGAGGTGCTGCTGGAAAAAGTTCGCGAAGTACTCGACATGAAAAGCGACCGAACATCCCGCGGAACTGTAAGCGCAGCCGCGGAGTACCCCGTCGGTCCGGCTCGGTAGGAGGAGCAATGCGACGTCTATTGGTGGTTGATGACGACGCGGCGCTGAGGCGGCTCATCCGGATCGAGCTGGCCGATGCATACGAAATTATGGACTCGGGAGAGCCAACGGAAGGTCTCGCTCTCGCTCTTGAATTCAAACCGGACGCTATCTTGCTCGATCTGCGTATGCCCAAGTATTCCGGATATCAGCTTCTTCAAACGTACTCATCTTTTAGCCGCACTCACACGATTCCCGTCGTTATAGTCAGCGGTGAAGCCGGCGCGCAAACAAAAGAACAATGTTTGCGGCTGGGCGCGGCGGCCTACTTTGAGAAGCCGATCGACTTTCACGCGCTGCGCGCAGCCCTCCAAAATATCGCCAAGCCCCATCTTCAAATTCCCACGGGGGAAGTTCGCCTGCCCTTGCGTGTCTCGCTGAAGCTGCAAGGCACCGATTCCAGCGGGCGCGAGTTCGAGGAGGCTGCGATTACCGAACATGTAAGCCTCAGCGGTTTTCTCTGCTCTTGCGCTGCCGAGTTGGTTACGGATTCTCTCGTGGACGTCTATCTCGCCGGACGAGGAAAGGATTACGTTGGTAAAGCCAAAGTGATCCAAATGAATCCACGGGACGATCGCGCGCGAAACTACGACTGTCAGTTCGTCGAAAAGAGCGGGACTTGGGTGCTGCAATAACCGCTTCCGCTCATTCTGGGTCCAGGCGAAACCGCTAAAGTACAAGGGGAAATCGAGTTGATCGCGCCACTTTCGGAAACTGCCGCATCGAATTCGCCTCAAGTCACGCGCGTGCTGATAGTCGATGACGAATCTTCCGCCCGGAAACTGCTTTGCCTCCTCTTACCCGCTCCCCGTTTTCAATGCGAGAGCGCTGGAAGCGCCGAGGAAGCGCTCGTCGCTCTGCGACACGTCCGATTCGATGTGGTCATCTCTGACCTCCGCATGCCCGGAATGGGCGGAATCGGCTTGATTGCAAAGGCGCGCCGCACCAGCCCTCACATCGCCTTCCTCGTAACTACTGGCGTGGACGATGTGAAGGTCGGGGTGCAGGCGATGAGAGCCGGCGCCGACGATTATCTCGTCAAGCCACTGGTTGAAGAGGCCGTGCTGACCAGTGTCGAACGAGCGCTACACAAACAGCACCTCGAATGCGAGGTCGAAAACTACCGCCGCCGTTTAGAAGATATGGTCGCGGACCGGACATCCCAGCTGAAAGAAGCAATTCGAAATATGGAGCTGAGTTATCAATCCACGCTCGAAGCTCTGGGTTCGGCGATCGATCTGCGGGACAAGACGACGGCCGGCCATTCGCGGCGCGTCTGCGCTTACTCGCTCGAAATCGCCAGGCGCATGAACGTTCCGGATCCGGATCTCGAGACGCTGCGCCGGGGCGCCTATCTGCACGACATCGGAAAGCTCGGCATACCGGACAGCATCCTGCTGAAACCCGGCGCCCTGACACCGGATGAAAGGAAGATCATACAGCGGCACGTACGGATTGGATTCGATCTCATCAAGAACATTCCGTTCCTAAGTGGCGCCGCCGAAATCGTTCTCACTCACCACGAGCGCTTCGACGGGCACGGCTATCCAGCCGGCCTGAAGGCCGACCAAATTCCAACCGCCGGGCGCATTTTCGCCGTCGTCGATACGTTCGACGCGATTACCTCGGACCGTCCCTATCAACAAGCCGAGTCATTTGAATTCGCTCGGGAAATCATCCGCCGCGGCGCCGGAACGCAATTCGATCCCGATGTTGTATCCGCGTTTGTGAACGTACCGCCCGAGACGTGGCCGATCGTCGCGGCCGATCCTCTCAAGGCCGCCGCGTTTTCTGCGCTCGTGGCCGAAGCAATCCACATTTGAAACACGAATTGCCCCGCGCTCACTGGGCGCCGCCGCTGTCCCTGGAACCGAATGTCAAGGGGTGTTCTCGAACTCGAAGGGGATCGCCTCAGAACAGCGCATCCCGCGCGCGAGGTCCCGAGTTGACTCGAAGAGCAGCGCATTTCTGGCGGAGAGCGGAATTCGAACTTGAGCCGCTTCGCGGGCGTCTGAGCCCGCGGGCGAAATCCTGAGCGCAGCCGAAGGGCCTCAGCCGATTCCTTTTGCCGAGGCATTCACTCGCGGCTCCGCGAATTCTGGCGGAGAGGGGGGGATT
>JASHWB010000412.1 GCA_030044295.1 Candidatus Acidiferrales bacterium | reverse complement strand
GAGCAATTGGAGCGGCACGATTTCGACGATGGGGGCAAGAAGGTCGGGCGCGGAAGGGACTTCGATCACGTGGCTCGCGATTTCGCGCGCTACGCGGTCGCCTTCGGTGACTACGGCGATCACGATGCCGTCGCGCGCCTTCACTTCCTGCAAGTTCGAGATCGTTTTCTCATAACGGGTCATAGACGCGGGATCGGCTTCGTCGCGCGTCGCGATGACCACTACGGGCAGATTTTCATCGATGAGCGCGTTCGGTCCATGCTTCATTTCGCCGGCTGGATAGCCCTCCGCGTGAATGTAGGAAATTTCCTTCAACTTGAGCGCGCCTTCCAGCGCGATGGGGTAATGAACGCCGCGGCCGAGGTAGAGGAAATCGGTGTGGCGGAAAAGCTGGCGCGCCAGTTCCTCGATTTGCCCGTCGCGCTCCAGTACTTCGGAGATCTTGTGCGGGATTCGCGTCAACTCGTTCATCAGCAATTGCGATGCAGGACCGGAGAGCTTTCCGCGAACCTGGCCCAAATGTAATGCAGTCAGCAGCAGGGCAGTCAGCTGGCCGGTGAAGGCTTTTGTCGATGCGACGCCGATTTCCGGCCCGGCGTGCGTGTAAATGGTTCCCTGCGACTCGCGCGTGAGCATCGAACCGACCACGTTGCAGATGGCCAGGATCTTAGCGTCTTTCTGGCGTGCTTCACGTTCGGCCGCGATGGTGTCCGCGGTCTCGCCCGACTGGCTGATGGCAATAACGAGCGCGTTCTTATCGATAATCGGATCGCGGTAGCGGAATTCCGAACCGTAATCGACTTCGACCGGCAGGTGGGCGAGGCGCTCAATCATGAATTTCCCGGCAAGTCCCGCGTGCCAGCTCGTGCCGCATGCGACGATTTTCACGGATTGGAAATGACGAAATTCTTCCTCGCTGATATCCATCTGGTCGAGGAAGACTTTCCCGGTTTGCTGCGAGATGCGGCCCAGCAGTGTGTCGCGGACGGCGCGCGGCTGTTCGAAAATCTCCTTCTGCATGAAATGCTTGAAGCCGCCCTTTTCCGCCTGGATCGGGTCCCAAGTGATCCGCTGGGTTTTGGGAGAAATGGGCTGGCTTTCGAAGTTGAAGAGATTAACGCCCTGCGGCGTCACGACGGCCAGCTCTCCATCGCCGAGGAAGAAAACATTGCGCGTATGCGCGAGGATCGCTGGAATGTCGCTGGCGACGAAAAATTCGTTTTCGCCGAGTCCCACGACGATGGGCGGTCCCATGCGGGCAGCGACGATCTTTTGCGGGTCGCGCGCGGAGATGGCGACGAGGGCGTAGGCTCCGCCCATCAGCTTCACCGCTTTCAGAACGGCTTCCTCGAGCGTCGAATTCTTGGAAAGTTTCTCGAGCAGGTGCGCGATGATCTCCGTGTCGGTCTCGGTGACGAACTTGTGGCCTTCGGCGACCAGCTGCGATTTCAGCTCGACGTAATTTTCGATGATGCCGTTGTGCACGACGACGATTTCGCCGGTGCAGTCCCGATGCGGATGGGCATTTTCTTCGGTTGGGCGGCCGTGCGTGGCCCAGCGGGTGTGACCGATGCCGTAGAGTCCGTCGAGCGGCGTGCCTTTGATGGACTCCTCAAGATTACGCAGCTTCCCGGAAGCGCGGCGGATTTCGAGTTTACCGTTTTCGCTGACGACGGCGATGCCGGCGGAGTCGTAGCCGCGGTATTCGAGCCGACGGAGACCGTCAAGGATCAGGGGAACAACGCGCTTGGGGCCGATATAACCAACGATGCCGCACATGTCAGTCGAACCTCTCTGTCGGGCGGATTGGCGACTCCTGCCGCCGCACGGAGTGGAATGACGAGGGTAGCACAACGCACGAGCGCCGGGAGAGCTGTTGAGATGGCTGATGCGAGGCGCGAAAAACCCGAAAATAAGATGCACCGGGACGTTCCGCCCTTTGTTTTGTACGGGCATCTGTTTTCAATAACTTAGGCCTGTCGAAGGTTGATTCGCTGTTCCGCCCTTGGAGGCGCGATTTTTGACTCGTGGTTCGTGCCTCGTGGGAGGCAGAGCGTGGGAGGGTGACTGAGGCCAAAGAGCGAGCATCAGGCGAAAGTTTGTGCGATGAGACCTGTCTCGGGTAGAAGGGTACCCGGGCTTTTGTTATCAATGACTTACGATGGATTCTACTCGAATGGTGTCTCGGGTAGGCGCGCTGCGCAAAGGCCCGAGTATTTGGAACTGACCGTCCCTTGGACCTTCCGAGGTCCGTCGCCATTCTCGTCTTCTCCTATCCGCCGGACAATAGAGCAAACCAAACGGCAGATCAGTCCTCAGCGCTTCGCCTCAGGCTCGCGTAACGCTCGCGAGCGAAAAATCACCAGATAGTAGAGTCGCATAAATTGACCGAAATTTCAACAATGCCGGATGCCAATCCGCCCGGCGCGACCGGACCGGTGGCTGTTCATAGTGTTTTTACGAGGCAGTAACCGGCGGCTATCACAGATGTGGGAGTGTGCGCAACGCATCTAGCGCCCCAACGCGAATAACGCACGCTGTCACAGTCGATCGCAGGATCGTCCTCGCGCCCGAGCATGCGATTCCATGCATAGCCGAGGTTCGGGGTTGGGACAGCGACCACAGGGGCCACGGAGAGCTTAGACCGATGAAAAAACTATTGGTGTCTGCTGGACTGATGGTTGCGGTTGGAGCGATGCTGGCGGCAGGATCGCTGGTGAGCAAGGCGAAGGCGGACGGCTACGGCCAGGACGGTCATGACGGGCATTTTCAGTTTGTTCCGGACACGCTGGTGGTGAGCCGCAGCGTATACGAGGGCACGGCGAACACAGTGACGCCTGGGGAGGTGTTGCCGCCGGGATGCGTGCCGGAGACGTTTACCCTGCCGCAGATCGGCGGCGGGACGTCGAAATCGATTTCGGTCACGTGCGGCGTGGCGGTTGTGAACGGGACCTATCCGACCGTGTTCGAGAACGACGGGTCGAACGCCGACCCGAGCTTTGCTGTCAGCTCGCCGATATTTCTCGACAACATAGATAGCAACGGGCACTTGCTGGATACGTTGCCGATTCCGGTTGACCAGATCATGACGAGCTTCGAATCGAAATCGGAGCTGGCACTAAACCTCTCGACGGACGGGAAATCTCTCACCTTCCTGGGATACGTCGGTGGACCCGGATACGTGACGGGGGCGAACCAACTAGACATCTCCAATTCGAATACGCCGGGAGTGATCGATCCAAGCAACCAGGACGTTGGCCAATATTACCGGGCGGTAGCGGAAGTAGACGCCTTCGGTCACGTCCAGATTACTGATGGCAACGCATACAGCGGCGACAACGGGCGCGCGGTGATCAAGGGCGACGGCTACTATTACATGGTCGGGAACGACAATAATGGCAACCTCTCCAAGACCGAGCTGGCAGACACACAGCCCGGCGTGGACCTAGTGAATTCCACGGGTGCGGAGCTGCTGGTGCCGGGGCAAACGCCTCCGGTGCCACCGAATATTCAAAAGATTGGCGATTTCGAAATCGCGCAGCTGGCGGAGTACGCCGGGCAAGTGGACAAGCCGGGGAAGGATGACAATTTCCGCGGCCTCACGATTTTCGATCACACGCTGTACGTGTCAAAGGGCAGCGGCAGCAACGGCATCAACACAATTTATCAGGTGGGAACGCAGGGCGTGCTGCCAACGCCCGCGAGCGCGCCCGGCGGGAGCTTGTTGAACGAGCCGATCACGATCCCGGCGGGCTTTTCGACAACGCTGGCGAGCAATTCCACGGGCGTGATGTATCCATTTGGAATGTGGTTCGCGAACGATTCGACAGTGTACGTCTGCGACGAGGGCGACGGCAACTTGGTGTCGCCTGCAGTGAACGGGAATATAGCAGACGCCGATGCACAACAAAACGCCGGCCTGCAAAAGTGGACGAAGGTCAGCGGCGTGTGGCAGCTCAACTATGTGATCAATACCGGGCTGAATATCGGAGTGCCGTACAGCATTCCGAATTATCCGAGCGCGCTCGATCCGGCGACGGATGGATGCCGCAACTTGACCGGCAAAGCGAACGGCAACGGCACGGTGGATGTGTACGTGGTGACGTCTACGGTGAGTGCGAGCGGCGATCAGGGCGCGGATCCGAACAAGCTGATGAAAGTGACGGACCTGCTTAGAGCGACGACTCTGCACACCGGTGGCGGCCTCGATCACTTCGTCACGGTCCGTGCGGCCGGCTACAGTGAGGTGCTGCGAGGCGTCGCGTTCGCGCCGACCCCATCGGGCAACTGGGACGGCGAGCGGTAATTGCGGCCGTAGACGCAGGCAAGTCGGTCAGCAGTGATATGGCTGGAGCCGGGCGCGAACTCGGCTCCAGCTGTTTTTCTTTACGGAAGGCGCCAGAGCCAGAGGCCATCGAGATAAAGCCTATCCGAAAGCCGGTCGCTAATCGACGATTTCGAAGCGGAATTGCTCGATGACAGGATTGGCGAGGACTTCCTTGGCGATGCGTTCGACCTGGTGAGCGGCGTCTTCACGGGAGAGCCCATCGAGTTCGAGAACGAAGAATTTGCCCTGGCGAACGTCTTGGATTTTGGAGAAGCCGAGGGACGCGAGCGCGCGCTGGATGGTTTGTCCCTGGGGATCGAGGACAGTTGGTTTGGGCATGACCCAGACGTGGGCTTTCATAGGGCTCCTAGGTTTGGCCTGCTAACAATCATCTAACGTCCCTGGAGAAAAACAACATCCGCACCCTTCGGAGAAACCGCTCAGAGTGCGGCACTCGCAAAAGCGAAAGCAGATCCCTCATCAACCATCCACAAAAATCGCGGCTGGGTTCCCTTCGACCGCGCTCTGGGCAAGCGGGATGACACCGGTTGGGATTCGCTCGCGATTATAGCAGGGCGGCAGAATTGGCGGCGGAGCGAAAATTCTCGAGGTATGCGCGCTTGTCGGCGTCGTCCAAGAAGGCGGCCCGGAAGCTTTGCTGGGCGAGATCCAGCATCTGCGGCGTCGAAAGGCCGAGCGCACCGGCGCGAGAGTATTCAGTCAGCAAGTCCGTCGAGAACATAGCGGGATCATCGGTCGAGAGAGTGACGAGCGAGCCGCCGTCGAGCAGCTTCTTCAGCGGGTGATCGGCGAGAGTGGCGGCGGGATTGCCGGTTTGCTTTGCGAGAGCGCCGGTGGCCACATTGCTCGTGAGGCAATTTTCGAGCACGATGCGCCGAGCGGAGAGCGATTCCGCCAGCGAGCGGTCGTGCATCACGGCGATGCCGTGGCCGATGCGTTCGGCACCCAGAATTTCAACGGTTTGGCGAACCGATTCAGGCCCGCCGATTTCTCCGGCATGGCAGACGACGTGAAGTCCCTCGCCGCGCGCGAAATCGAACGCAGGCCGGAAATT
>JASHWB010000411.1 GCA_030044295.1 Candidatus Acidiferrales bacterium | reverse complement strand
GGCGCCGTCACCTGACGGATCAGCGCGTCGCGCGCTTCCTCGCCGGAACCAATTGCTTCCGCATCCACGTTCGTAACGACTGGGAAACGCAGGGCGCTAAATGTCGCCGTGCGCAATTCCGGCTCCAACCGCTGCCGCGCTTTCTCCATCAGCGCGCAGTGAAATGGTGCCGAAACCGGCAGCATTACCGCCCTCTTCGCTCCCGATTGCGATGCGATTTCAACGGCGCGCTTCACTGCCGCAGCCGCACCCGATATCGCAATCTGCTCCGGCGAATTCAAACCGGCCGGCGAAACCACTTCCCCGTGCGCCGCTTTCTTGCAAATCTCCGCCACGTCGGAAGGAGAAAGCCCCATGATCGCGGCCATCGCGCCTTCGCCAGCTGGAACCGCTTCCTGCATATAACGTCCGCGCGCACGAAGCAGCTTCACGGCCGCCGCGAACTCCAAACTTCCGGCCGCGACCATCGCCGAATACTCGCCCAGGCTATGCCCTGCGGCGAAATCGGGTACGATTCCGCGCTTTTCCAGCGCCCGATACGCCGCAATCGAAACGGTCAGAATGGCGGGCTGTGTGTTCTCGGTCAGCTTGAGTTCTTCTTCACTTCCCTCGAAGCAGAGCTTGGAAATCGAGAATCCCAGCGCAGCGTCGGCCTCTTCAAAAACCGCGCGCGACTCCGGGAACTTTTCCGCCAGATCTCGGCCCATGCCGGGATACTGCGAGGCCTGGCCCGGAAACAAGAATGCCAGCTTGCTCATGGATGAATGAAGACCGCTGCTTAGCCGCGGGCGGGGAGTGCGGCGGCAGCGGAAAGCTCCTGTTCGATTTTTTCGTTCACGCGCGAACGGCAAAGCTCGGAAGCAACGCGCATTGCGTTCTTCACGGCGTTTGCGTTGGAGCGGCCGTGCCCGATAATCGTGATTCCTCGGATCCCCAAGAGCGGCGCGCCCCCGTATTCCGAATAATCCGTGCGCCGGCGCAGCGCGTCAAACGCGCGCTTCGAAAGCGCGTATCCGATCTGTGATCGCAAGCTGCTCTTGATCGCCTTCTTCAGCATTCCACTGATGTGCTCGGCCAATCCTTCGCTCAGCTTCAGCGCGATGTTACCGATGAATCCGTCGCAGACGATCACGTCCACGTTTCCACGGAAAAGATCGCGTCCTTCCACGTTCCCGACGAAATTCAGCTGCGTCTGCTTGATTCGGGCCGCCGCCTCGCGCGTCAATTCATTGCCCTTCATTTCTTCCTCGCCGATGGAAAGCAGTGCGACGCGCGGTCTCTTTATTCCCCAAATCGTGCGGTAATAGACGTCGCCCATCACCGCGAACTGTTCCAGGTGCTCCGGCTTCGAATCGACGTTCGCACCCACATCGAGCATCACCGAAACTTTTTCCTTCATGTTCGGAAATGCCCAGGCCAGCGCCGGCCGGTCCACCGAAGGGAGCGTCCCGATCACGAACCGCGAAACGGTCATTACCGCGCCGGTGTTGCCCGCGCTCACCAGCGCGTCGGCTTTTCCGTCGCGCACCAGCCTCGCCGCTACGTGCAGCGAGCTTTCCTTTTTTCGGCGGAACGCCTGCGAAGGCGAATCCGTCATCGTCACCACTTCCGCTGCCGGCACGACGCTGATCGGCAGGTTTTCATGCCGATGCCGCGCCAGTTCCTGCTTGACCGCCGATTCGATTCCCACTAACTGCACGCCTACGCCGAATTCACGAGCCGCCAGAATGGCGCCTTCGACTTCCGCGCGAGGAGCGTGGTCGCCCCCCATGGCATCGAGCGCAATCGTGGTCATGGAACTCACTGAGGTTCCTGGCCAAAACCCGGCAGGCGAGCAAAACTTAGGCCGACTTTGCCTCGGTGTCAATCACTTCGCGTCCATGGTAGTACCCACACTTCGGGCACGCACGGTGAGGCAGTTTTTTTTCGTGGCAATGCGGGCATTCCGCCAGCGAATACGGCTTCAGATGGTCGTGGGCCCGGCGAGTGGACGTGCGCCGCTTCGAGTGGCGCCGTTTGGGATTTGGCATTCGATCTCCTCATGACAGGCCGCAACTGCGGCCAGCCTTCGCACAAACTGATTAATCAGTGTAGCGTTTTATTGCTTTTTGAACCAGTCCTGCTTCAGGCGGGCCAGCGGCGCGAGTCGCGGATCGGAACCGTTCTTTTCGCAGCGGCATTCCTCGTTGTTGAGGTTCGCCCCACAATGCGGGCAAAGCCCCCGGCAATCGCTTGAGCAAATCACCTTCATCGGCAACGATAGATTCACCTGTTCCGCCAGTACATCAGCCAGGAACAACCCGTCGCCCTCGAAAAACGCGATCTCCGTATCATCCAGGTTCAGATGAAGCTCTTCATCCCGCGCGATGGACGTCATCGGCCGGTAAAAAAGGTCGAAATCCCGGCTGATTTCCTCGACCACGGTATCCAGGCAACGCGCGCACACCAGATCGACCCGCGTGTGCAGATTCCCGAAAATCCGGATCTGCCCGTCCACAAGTTCCGCCGTTGCACGCACTTCCAGGGGTTCGATCTGCCGGAATTCGCCCGAATGAAAGTCCAGCGTTCCCGGCGCGTAGCTCTTCCGGATGCGCGTCTTGCGGAGAGCGAGTTCGTTGACATCTAAGAACATAAAAGTTCTGCTTTTTCGCGACTGAAAATCCATTATAGGTCGGGCATGAGCGATGTCAAGGAACGCGCCCGCAAACTGATTGCGTTGCTACCTAAACGGAAACGACCTTGTTTTGCTCGTGACAGGGTCAGTTTTTCAGGCTAACTGCCGCGCCCAGCAGCGCCGTGTGTTGCCTCAACAAAAACTGGTCCGTCATCCCCGCGAGGTAGTCGCAGACTACGCGGTGAAGCGGCTCGCGTTTTGCCTGCTCCACGTAATTGGGCGGCATTCGCTCCGGATACCTCAAAAATAGCGTGAACAGCGCATCGAGCGCCGCTACCGAACGGTCGCGTTCTTCTGCGATAGCCGCATTCAAATAGAGCCGCGCGTTCAGGAAATGTTTCAGGCTCGTTGCCGCCTTCGCCGCACCCGTGGAAAAGCGCGCCAGCCGCCTCGGCTGCTTACGAACGTCCTCGACCGTTCTCGCTCCGCTGGCGGCCACTTCGCTTCGCGTAGTCTCGATCAAATCCGTAGCCAGATAGTCCAGCACCCTTTTCAACGCCTCGTTGAATTTCAACTGCCTCCGCCCGTTCGGATGCTGGTGTTCCACGTCCCCGTATGCCGAATCGAATGCCGGAACTTCCGCGCGCAACTCCTCAAGCCGCAGGAGATGGGCCTCGAATCCATCGTCCAGATCCGCGGTGTCATATGCGATTTCGTCCACCAGATCGATCAGCTGCGCCTCAAGCGGCGGGCGTTCATCCAGCGAATATTCCGTTAGCGCCGGAAATTCGGCCGCCGAGTAGTCACGCGAGTGTTTCACGATTCCCTCGCGCACCTCGAAGGTCAGATTCAGCCCCGGAAAATCCAGGTACCGTTGTTCGAACTGCTCCACGATACGCAACGCGTGCAGGTTGTGATCGAATCGCTCGCCGAACTCCCGCATCCGCTCGTCCAGACGGTGCTCGCCCGCATGTCCAAACGGCGGATGACCGATGTCGTGCACGAGCGCCAGCGCCTCCGCCAGCTCCGTATTCAACTGCAACGCGCCCGCCACTGTCCGCGCGATTTGCGTCACTTCCAGTGTATGCGTCAGCCGGTTTCTGAAATGATCGGAAAAGCGCGTGGTGAAGACCTGCGTTTTTGCCTCCAGACGCCGGAAGGCCCGCGCATGGATCACGCGGTCGCGGTCGCGTGCGTAATCTGTTCTGTAAGGATGGGGATTTTCGGGGTAGCGCCGCCCGCGCGAACAGCGCACATCCATGGCATATGGTGCCAGCGGCATAGCCGCCATTCTATATGTAGGAACGTGCCCTCGGCTACGCGCCCGTTGCGCCTTGCGAGCTTACGATAAGCAAACGTTCACTGG
>JASHWB010000410.1 GCA_030044295.1 Candidatus Acidiferrales bacterium | reverse complement strand
CGGCGGGGTCAAATAGGTGGATTGCAGTGCGCCAGGTTTCGTCGGTGAGCTGGGGAAAAAACGGGGCCACAGCATCCATAATGCGCCGCGGCCCAGAATGTTCTGCTTGCTTTGGGTTTATTCCTCGCGCTCCCAGACCACCCTGCAGGAGACGAGCGCCTTTCCGCGAGGGCCCATGCCGCCGACTGGCTGTGGCTTGGTCACGATCGTCAGGATATCGCCGTCCAACCTGAACTTCCGGCGCTGCTCGGTGCCGGCCCATAGCTCATACCAGGCCACGTCCACTTTCGTGATTAGGTAGTCACCTTCGACACGGAATTTTCCCGTGTAGGCCAGCAGCGATTTCCAGAGTTCAGATAGGTCCGCATCGCTGGTCGGCACCTTCTTGCGGTCACCATCTCCGCCGATGCTGACGGTCATCATTCGCTGCCACGGCGTCAGAATCAAATACCCCTTTGGGTTCTTAGTGTTGTACACCTCGATTTTCCCATCGTGGGTCACGGTGGCCTGTGACGAAACGAGCTTCCATACCCCGAGCAACGGATTGTCTCTTGCCGATTCTTTTGCGGAGTTCTGAAGCGGCTCTTCTAAGCTCTCTAAAACGCATTCTTGGGCGGACATGACCCTCTCTCCTCAGATTTGTACACCGTCTAAAATTTGGGTCGGTACGGCGGCGAGAACCTGCAGGAACTCGATGGCAGCGTTACCACGACTCCCGGCGGCGAGGTTGGGCTGCAGACTCTTCTGCCTGCCCTTGTGGGTAGGCTCAGACCAACGCGAGAACCCGGGCCGCCTACGAACGCTGCATCTGCAATTCTCGACATGGCCATAGTCCCAGAACGCTGTGCGGGTGTCGCTAGTACATCCGTTTCATTCTGAACCGTACTGTTGTACTTTGGTATGCCATTGAAAACACACAGCTTAGCGCGCGAGTTTCGACGAGCTTAGGCCATCCGCCTTGAGGCCGACGAAATAAATGCGACCCTCTCGGGTCAGGTTTTTTTGACTTCGCTTTGGAGAATGTTTTCGACCAGAGGTTTCAGCAATCCCTGCGCGAGCAGTTCCTGAAGCTGCGGCTGGAGCTTTTCGAGAACCTTCTGAACAACCGTGTCAACCGTTTCGGGATCGGCTGCGTGTGGCTGCTGCGGCGCGTCCGAACTCAATTCAGCAAGGAACGATGGAGGTGGCGTGAGGAATGGAATATGAGAAAGAGCCTCTCGATTCGGCGGAGGCATGGTCGGAATTCGCTCATCGACTTCTGCGCTGCCCGCCTTTCCACCTTCCGGCGAGGAGTTCACGAAAAACTCGGGTGCCTTGTCTGATGGAGCCTCGAAGGCAGCCGTTGGGACTTCCGGCGTGGGCGCGAGGAACAAATGCAAAGGGCTTGTTTCCTCCGCGGCCAAGCCATACTGCGTGGCGCCGCTCGTTTCCTCTTCCACTAGCAGCGGCTCGGGCGTTACGTGAACGGCGGGTGGCTGCACCAGCGCAGGATCCTGAAATGAAAGGGGCGGCTCAGAATCGGGCGCATCGGACTCAATCTCCGGAGCCGCGTCCAAAGCGTCGCCCGAGTGAAATTCATCGGCGGCGTCGTTTTGCTGCGCGGGTTCACTTGCCTCGTGCTCGGGATCGTCGGCGAAAAACGATTGCTCGGCGGAGGATTCCGGCTGCCGCTCTCCGATCTCGGGCAGGGCTTCGACGAGCGGTTCCGCAATAGAAGACGAGGAGTCCGGGCGTTCGATCGCGCGAGGTTCCGGTTGTTGCGCCGACGCTGGTC
Organism: Candidatus Acidiferrales bacterium; assembly: GCA_030044295.1. GTDB lineage: Bacteria > Acidobacteriota > Terriglobia > Acidiferrales > UBA7541 > Palsa-295. The sequence continues at coordinate 1,842 of JASHWB010000410.1, read as the reverse complement.
CTGGTTGCTGCGAATTCAGCGCCTCCATCCAATCCGCAGCCGGCTGGCTCGCCTGAGCCGACGCAACTGCGTCGAGCCAGTGGCCGCCGGCGGCGGTGGAATTGGGGCTGGGCAAAGTCTGCGACTGCGACTCGGAATCGAGCGGCGGGCGGATGCTGGTTTCGGGCAACCCAATCGGGGCCGCCGGTAATTCGCTTTCGGTCTCACGTTCGTCGTCTTCCACCTGCCGCAACGAAAAACTTGTAGAGCTGCTCGATGGCGCTTCGGCCGGCTTCACTACCTCAGCGCTGGTTCCGGGCGCACTCACGCGGCGCGGCGGATACTCCTTTTCAGACGGGAAGCTGATCGGCTCCAAGTCATCGATCGAAGATATGGCTGGCTTGCCTGCTAACTCCGCTGGTATCTCGATATCCATCGCCGACCGGCGCCAGTCGCTGGAAGACTCCGCATCCCCTTCATCCTCGTCCGCGTCCTCAGGACGCGGAACGGCAATCGGGCCAGGCGCTTCGCTCTCGACTCGGTCGTCGGAGTCCAACGAGCGGTGCCCTTTGCCCATTCCATAAACCAAGGCGGCCTCTTCCGGCGAGGGCTCGGGGAACTCCGGAAGCGGTTTGGGCTCTGGACGGGACGATAGATCGATATTCGGCAGCGGTTCAGGCTCTGGTGGCAGCTTGGCTTCTTTTTCCTTGGCCATTTCCGCCGCAACGCGAGGGTTCTTCTCGAGCGCAGAAGTAACCATGGCGATTAGGGGGTCCGGCGGCACAAAAGGTTTTTTCAGGACGCCATCCGCGCCCACGCGTCGCGCCTCTTTTTCGTCCAGCGGATCGAACGCGCCGACGAGTAGGATCACCGGGACGTGCGCGAAACGCTCATCCTTCTTAACAAACTCGCAAACCTCGTACCCGTTGCGCACGGGCATAAAAATATCCGCCAGAACCAGGTCCGGATCGAGGTCCGGGATTCGCCGAACGGCGGCTTCACCGTTGCCGACAGATACGACGTTTATGCCGCGCTCTTCCAGCGCCAGCGAAACCATCTTCTGGATATTGGTGTTGTCGTCTGCTACCAGAATCTTTGGCACGGAAAATCCCCTGGCGATGCGGTTCCCGCGGACATCCCGCGGCCCGCGCTCACGACTATTGCAACATCACAGGGAGAGAGCGTCAACGAAGTCGAGAAGGCCGGTTGCTACACTCGTCAGTAGGGGGTAAACCGTAGGTCACCAGGGGACTATTTTATGCAGGCCGTGCTTTTTCTTGCTGCTGGATTCGGTCTTCGAATCGCTCTTGCTGGTCTTTGCGTTAGCGGACGGGGACGTCGCACTGGACGTCGAGGATCCAGTGCCTTGGCCCCCGCCTGCCGCGGAAGATGGGGAGGTTGCTGTGCTCGCTGGGGTTGTCGCAGACGAGGCCGGATCGGCTGTCGGAGCCGCTGCCGTGTTCGGGGCGCCAGAGCTGCCTGTTGCGGAATTCTCTAAGGTATTGGTCCCGGCGTCTGTTCCTACAGGCGCTAGCACGCTCGGTCCTGCGGGGGCGGCCGCAGGCGTGGACGCTGGCGCGGCTGCGGGTGCCGTCGAGCTACTGCTAGAGCTGTCGCCGCCGCTATCGGATCCCCCCGTTGACACAATCTGCGCTCCAACGCCCGTGGTCGGCGCATCCTCAACTTGAGATTGTGGTACTGCGGAAATAGGAACTGCCTCGCCTGAAGATGTATCGGCATTGCTCGCCGCTGCGGGAGCTGCCGCAGCCGTGAATACGGGGCCTGGCGCGTCGCGCCTTAACACGTCGGTTGCGGAAATGGCATCGTCGGGTGGGTTCAGGTTTGGCTGCCCGAGTTGAGCGG
>JASHWB010000409.1 GCA_030044295.1 Candidatus Acidiferrales bacterium | reverse complement strand
CCTGACCATGCTTGATCAGCACCCTATACTCTGACGCCTCTGCGTCGCCGGCAGTTTCCTAAGACCTATGACAATGCCGCTGCCAGCTCAATTCCGGCAGAATTGCTCCACTGTAGATTTGACCATGAAGCGTAGCACAATTTTGAAGTGGTTTGTGACGAACCCTTCGGAAATTGGCCAAGAAGGGAGCAGCGAACAGCCTTATGATCGTGGGTTCGCGCTTCTGCGCAAACATCGATATGAGTACAGTCTATTTGTCATTGGGATCGAATTTGGGCGATCGAGAGAAGAATATCGCGCGGGCTATCACGATGCTGCGCGATCGAGGCGTGCGCGTGAAGCGGCAATCATCGCTTTATGAGACCGAGCCAATCGATGTTCAAGAAGGTGGGTGGTTCCTGAACGGCGCGGTTGAGGTGGAGACGGAATTGGCGCCTGCGGAGCTGATGAACGTCCTGCTCGAAATTGAGCGGGCGCTCGGGCGCCAACGGAAGCCAGCAGCTGCTGCGGGGCCTAAAGAATCGCGGACCATTGATCTTGATATTCTGCTCTACGGTTCGAACACAGTGCGCCAGCAGGGAGTGGAGATTCCGCATCCGCGGATGGCGGACCGGAAATTTGTGCTCGTACCGCTGGCGGAGATTGCGCCGCGGGTCGCGCATCCGGTCCTAAAGAAATCGATGGCGGAGCTTCTAGCCCAAACCGAGGATCACAGCATCGTTCGGCGGTTCAAGCCATAGACTCGGGACCGCGAAATCACAGGTGTTCGCGGTCTTTGCGTTCTTTTTCGCGCTTCTTGCGGTCTTCTTCTTCCTGGCGCTCATATTCGGCCATTTCTTCCTCGGTCATCTGATAATCCTCGCGCGAGGCGAACATCGCGCCGCGGCGCGCGTGACGCCCGGTGCGCGCCTTGCTCGCCGGGCTCCGCTTGAGACCGAGATTTCCCATGGCACGGATGGGCTCTTCAATGGCTCCCGACTCGACCAGTAGATCGCTGACTTTCTCGAAGAAATCGTGCAGGTGATAGGGCTTCAGCGAATAGGGAAGACCTTCTTGCTCCAAAATGGGTTGAGCCGCGGCGGCCAGGCGAGGAGGAACGAGAAATAATACGCTGAGCTTTTTTGCCAGGCGGCCGGAAACGTCTCCACTCGCGCGGGGCTCCGCCTCGGAGAGTTCACGCAGGATCGCGAACAGCGGGCCGCTGACATCGGCTACGGCGACGTTGACGATGGCGAGGTTCCACCCACCGGTCGCCAACTCAGTGAGTGCCTGGCGGGCATCCGAGATGATCCGCACGCGCCAGCCCTCGGAGCCAAGGACGTTTTTGAGAGCGTGCTGGCTGGCGATATCGTTGTCAACAATCAGGATCCCAACTTCGGACACGGATTCTCCGGGAAACGCCGAGAGCACGAGTATATGCGCGCAAGAAGGGGACTGAACCGGGCTTCGCGGGCGCGATTTCCAGGCCGGTCCTTGTCCCAGCGTACAGGCGAAGATAAGGCGAATAATAGTGCTTGACAGGCGAAACAAAAGCGAATACATTCTGGGCGTGCGGCGAGGCTGCCAATGGCCACGTATCCCATCCTTCGAGAGCAACCAGCGACGCTTCGGCGCCGCCCGGCTCGCCCGAAGGAAACCAGCCTCACCTTATTCCCCCTAGCCGTCCGCCACGGCGACTGTGAGCCGGGCGGTGCTTCCGCGCCCCCTCCGATGAAGAATCGGAGTACGAAGCCCGCCACGGAACTGGTCGGCATTGCGCGACTCGCCGCCTCCTCCCTTCGCGCGGAAGCCAAGCGCGGAACCGAGTATTTCCTGCTGCCGGTGCGGTCGATATTGAACGAGTGCCACTCGGACCGCGTGCCGTTCCGGTGGACAGTGAACCCCTACCGCGGATGCGAGTTTGGCTGCCGCTATTGCTACGCGCGCTACACGCACGAGTATATGGAGCTCGACGGCGGCGACTTCGAATCGAAGATTTTTGTAAAGCAAAACGCGGCGGCGCTGGTGGAACGTGACCTCGAAAACGAAAAGATATGGGGCGAGCACATCGCCATTGGCACGGCCACCGATCCGTATCAGCCGGCAGAGCGCGAATTCCGTGCCACACGCTCGATATTGGAACGAATGGCGGAGCGCGAGGGACTGAGCGTTTCTATCACGACGAAATCAGACCAAGTGGCGAAGGATGCCGATCTGCTGCGAAAAATAAGCGAGCGCTCGTCGCTGACGGTGAACGTCACGGTCACAACGGTGCGGATACGGCTGGCGCGAATGCTTGAGCCGCGCGCGCCGCGGCCCGATTTGCGGCTCGCGGCTGTACGCAAATTGCGCGACGCGGGGATTGCGGCCGGCGTGTTCGCCATGCCCATCCTGCCGGGGTTGACCGACGGTGAGGAGGACTTGGACAAACTGGCGCGGTCAGCGAAGGAGGCCGGTGCCCAATGGCTGGGCGCGAGCGTACTCTTCCTGATGCCGTCTTCTTGGAAACCGTTCATCGAGTTTCTAGAATCGAAATTCCCGCGGCTGGCGGCTCGCTACCGTGAGTGGTACCGGGGTTATGGCTACGCGCCGGAAGATTACCGGAAGCAGATCGCCGAGCGCCTGGCGAAATTGCGAAAAAAATACAACCTGGGCTCGCGGCCTGTGGGTGGAGGCGCTCACTCGTGGCGGTCAACGCAGTTGCAACTTTCATGGGAGAAGGGAGAGACATCGTGCCAAGCGTGAATAGAACGGGTGGGCGGAGGAGATCGCGGCGAAGAGTGGCCAGATCGCCCTTCAAGCCGATAACAACGGCTGCCGCGGAGTCGAAGCCCGCGCGAGGAATGAAGCTGAAGACCGTTTCGCGATTGACGCTTCTTTTCGCGTTCGCCTGCCTTGGAGCGTTTCTGGCCGGGCGTCCTCCTGCCTCGGCAGAGGCACAGCCCTCATCGCCAGTGCCGATTGTGAAGGCTGTACCAGCGACGAACGCGCAAACTCTTCTGTTACGGAACGATGATGCGCGGCACATCCTTCTCAACTTGCGCCGGTAACGGAAATCGCTGGCGAAGAAAATCCAGGAATGCGCGCGAACGCGGCCGGCCGTTTGTTTCCTGCTTGGCCAGACGCAGCACGAATACCAGCACGTGGAATACGTCGGAGTCCTTCAGCGTAAGAAAGCCGGCGCGCGAAGATTCCGATTTGCGAAACTCCTGGAGAAATTGTCCGATTGCGCCGTAAAGCGAACGTGCGGCCGGCAATTCCGGCGGACGCTCGTAGTAAATGCCGGTGCCGAGGGTGCGATACGTCTCCGCCAGGGCCTCGATGGCGGCGATCGCGTCTGAATCGCGCAGGTCGCGGTGCTCGCGCTGCAGGTTCAGGATGGCGCCGCCGATACCCGTCACTACCGGCCAGTGCTCGTACACGAAATCGACGGGGACAAACACATCGCGGTAGGGAACGTCGTCGGATGAAGCGGGCTTGCGGTGCTCTGCTTCGTAGCGGTGCGCGGCCATCAGATACGAGCAGTCCGGCGGGCAGTCGATGGTCACTTCGCGCTCCTGTCCGCAGCAAATGGCGCAAATCTTTTCGCCTTTCGCGGGACAAAACCGCTTCGGCGGGCGCTTTTCGCAAATCGGACAGCTCATGGAGTCTCCCGAAAAACAGGCTGGCATGTAACGATCAGACTACGGGAAGATGCAGCGGGCCGCAAGGCGAGCAATCGCAGCGGAGTAGGTCAGTATTGAATTTTCTTGATTTCGACACAAGCAGCCCAGAATTCAGACGGGCCGCGTAACGACGCCAAAGCAAATCGGATTAGGCCCGAGCAGCTTCACGCGGAGCGAATTTCTCGACCGAAGTGATTTGATGTAGGAGCGCCTCGATCACGTACTCGTCGCCCAATTTGGAATTAAGCATCACATGATAGAGCGGCCGATGCGGCCAATCGCTGTTGAAATAATGCCGGATGAACGCGGCGCGGTCGCGGTCTATTTCATCGATCAATTGACGTGCTTCTTTTTCGGATTTGCCGATGCTTTGGATCCGCCTCAGTTTTTCATCCACGGCGGCGTACACGAACGCATGAAAAGCGTCCGGCCGGTCGCGTAGAAAATAGGTGGAACCCCGGCCCACGATGACGCAAGGGCCGCGCGAAGATACATCGCGGATCACGCGTTCGAGCATCGAGAACATGCGGTCGGTGTCGAACGGGCGAGCCTCGCCAAGAGGGAGAGCGCGCTCGTAACTTCCGCGCGCATAAACCTTGAATAGCCGGTAGAGGAGGGAATCGACACGTTCGTCGCAGCTGGCCGCAACGCGTTTGTCAACCTGAGCTACGCGGGCAATTTCGGCGGTCAGCTCCTCGTCCCATAGCTTCCAACCGAGGCGCTCCGCCAACCGGCGGGCGATGATCGCGCCACCGCTGCCGTACTCACGCTCGACCGTAACAACGCGGATGCGCATGCCCGCAACTCTCCTCGATTCAGGAATGTAGCATAGATATGCCAGCACGCGGGCGGGCGTCAACCGGATTCGGATTAGAGGCGCGCCTTTGCCTGCTGTCCCGTGAACGAGTGCCGGATTTTACTGCGGGAAGCCGATGCGGCGGATTAGATCGGCGTAGCGCGGGTCGGAGCGCAAGCTATCGAAAGCCGAGTGCGTCTTGAGCCCTACGAGATTAGCGTCGTGCAGCTGATAGGCTTTTTCCAGCCACGAAAACGCATCGTTCTTATCGCCGAGCAGAGCGTAATCCTCGGCGACGTAAGCCGGGGCATATGTGGGCTTTGCGGGATCGTTTTGTTGCGCGATGAGATTTCGGTACACGGCTTTCATTCCTCCCACAGCGTAAGCCTTCTTGATCTGCGCCGCGGCTTCGGATAGGCCGCCCGCCATCGCCTGCTTTTCCAGTGCATCCGCGGCCAGATCGTATTTTCCTTCGGCGTCGTAGCAACCAGACAAAATGCCATATGCTGCACCTGAGTTCGTATCGATTTCGAGTGTCCTCGTTGCCTGGGCGATCGCCTGCCCGCACTCGTGCTGGTTGGCATACGCCCTGCCAAGCCAGTCGTTTCCCGCCATGTAGAGAGGGTCCAGCGCCAAACTTTGGCGAAACTCTTTCTCCGCTTCGCTGAACCGGCCGGTGACCTCCAGATAGACGCCATATCCCCCGTACGCTTGCAAGAAATTCGGGTCCAATAGCAAAGCGCGATGAAACTCCGCGTCTGCCGCGCTAAAGTTCCATTCATTTAGCTCAAGAACGGCTTGAGCCAGGTGGGCTTCGGCAGAGCGGTCATCCAGAGTCAAAGCCCGCGATATGGTTGCCTGTGCCTTGGAAAAAGCCGTTTTTTGGGCGGAAGGGTTGTTATCCGTGCTGAGGACCTGCAGCTCGCCGAGCCCCGCGTAGGCTGCCGCATATGCCGGGTCTTTATCAATCGCCTGCTGATAATCGTCGGCCGCGTTCTTGAGGTCCCCTTGATCGAATTCGTGACGGGCCAAAAGGTACAGGCGATACGCGTCGGGATTTTCCGCCGGGGCTTTTGACATCTGCTGCTGCTCGGACGGAGAGAGCTTCACGCGCAACTCGTCGGAAATGTCATGGGCGATGTTCTGCTGGAGCATCGCTACGTTCGCCATCTTTTCCGTGTATTGCTGGCCCCAAACCTGTGTGTCGTCCGCCGTCTTCACCAGCTCCGCGTCGATCGAGACGGTGTCGCCCTGCTGCTCGATGTTGCCCTGCAACACCGCATCCACGTTCAGGTCTTTGCCAACCGCCTCAGGGTCGGGATTCTTGCCCGCGTAACGCATCGCCGCGCTGCTGGCCATCACGCGCAGTCCCGGCAACTGCGAAAGCGCGTCCGTTACGCCCATGCTGATGCCGTCTTCGAGAAAATTGGCGTCAGACTTGCCGCCTGCTCCGGTGAACGGCAGCACGATGATTGACCGAATCGTATTTGCGGGTGCCGGCAGAAAATAGCGCCTGCTGAACCATCCGCCCGCGGCGAGCACGATCACCACAGCGCCAATCCCCGCCCAAACGAGCGATCGCTTCTTCAAAATCACGCTGTCGGTTTTGACAGCGGTGTCGCTCTGAGTTCCAGACGCAAGCCGGGACGAAGCGCGCAGTGTGCGCCCCGGGTCTGTTTCCGGGGAATCGCTCTTCCGTTCGGCGACGACAGTCATGGAAGAGAGGTCGTTCACTTCGCTTAGGGCGCCGCGTTCCTGTGCCGCCGAGCGCCCCGAGCCGGTATCGCGCTGGAGCCGTTTCAGGTCCGTGCGAATATCGGAGGCGTGCTGATAGCGCAAATCGCGATTCTTTTCCAGCGCCTTGTTGATGATCTCTTCGAGTTTCGGCGGCAGCTCGGGATTTAAGCGTACAAGAGCCACCGGCGCACGATTCAGGATGGCGTCGAAAATTACCGCCGAGGTATCTCCGCGAAACGGCAGCGCCCCGGTCGCCATTTCGTAGAGCACCACGCCGAATGAGAAAAGGTCCGTGCGGGCGTCCAGTTCCTTCCCGCGCGCCTGTTCCGGCGACATATAGGCCACAGTGCCCAGCGCCGAGCCAGGACTGGTCAGTTGCGCCTCCGGAACTTCCGTGCTTACCGTGGAACCCTCCGCCGTGCCTCTTGAGGGTGCGGCAGCGTTCGGCTGCACCATCACTTTCGCCAAACCGAAATCGAGAATCTTCGCGTGGCCCCGCTGTGTTACGAAAATGTTGGCCGGTTTGATATCCCGGTGCACGATCCCTCGCGCGTGAGCGGCATCCAGCGCGTCGGCCGTCTGCACGCTGATATCGAGCAGCTCTTCGAGATCGAGCGGCGCGCCGTGAATCAGATGCTTCAGCGTTTGCCCTTCGAGCAACTCCATGGCGATAAACGCGCGTCCGTTCTCTTCGCCGATATCGTGAATCGTGCAGATGTTCGGATGGTTCAGCGCGGAAGCTGCCTTCGCTTCGCGTCGAAAGCGTTCCAGGGCCTGGGGATCTCGCGACAACTCATCGGGAAGGAATTTCAGCGCGACGAAGCGGCCCAGCCGCGTGTCCTCGGCCTTATAGACCACTCCCATCCCGCCGCCACCGAGCATTTCCAAAATGCGGTAATGCCGGATGGTATGGCCTAAGAGAGGATCAGAAATGGGCACGGGAGCTTATCGTAGTCCGCATCACCAATGCAGTCAATCTCGCCGGTGGGTCAGTTTGGTTCTTGATCGCGGCAAGCGATCTAAATTCGAAATCCCCAACTTCCTTTTTCGTGTCTTTCGTCAGCAACCCTGAATCGCGCTGCGCGTCCGGGGTTCATCACCCCTTGGCGCCGCTTTTCGCCCTTCCAACACGTTCATCACGCTGCGCCAGAACTCCTCTTCGCGATCGACGCACAGCGAAATCACGCAGTAATAAACCTCCGTCTCATCCGTCCGTACGCCTGCCAAATTGAATGCGTCCTTCTCCGTGCATACCAACGCATTCGCGCCCGCGGCCCCCGCTTCTCGGGCAAGTCCATCGAAGTCACTCTGAGTGTACCGGTGATGATCGCGATAGAACTTCCGTCCGGTGATATTCAAATTCCAGCGCTTCAAATCCGCCCAAAATGCCGCGGGATTGCCGATGCCGCAGAACGCGAATAGCTTGCGCTCTCGAATTGCCTGCACATCGGCATTTCCGGCTGCCGCGCGCGGTCCGTCCGCAGCCAGCTTGCGAATCGAAGCCAATTCCGGACGTGCATAAAAAACCGGCGCGTTCGAATCGCGGCGGATTGCCGTCTCCACCGCCAGCGCGCGGCTGCTGCGCATGATCGTGATCACGTCCGCGCGTCCCAGTGCCGAGCGCGGCTCACGCCGCCTTCCTGCCGGCAGCAGTTGCCCGCCAAACGGGTTCGTCGCATCGATCAACACGATGTCCACATCGCGCGCCAGTTGCATGTGCTGAAATCCATCGTCCAGCACGAACCATCCGACGCCCTGTTTTTCGAGCTCGCGGCCGCTTGTGAATCGGTCTGCGCCCACCCCAACCTCAACCCGACCGCCCAGCCGAGCACGCATCAACTGGGCCTCATCGCTTGTGTCCGCGCCACCGGAACCGCCCTTATAACCTCGCGTCAAAATAGCCGCGCGCTTTCCTTCTGACGCTAACCGCTCTGCAATCCACAGTGCCATTGGCGTCTTACCGGTCCCACCCACGGTCAGATTCCCGACGCTGATCACCACTCCGTCTAGCCGTTTCGGCCGCAGAATGCCGGCGCTATACAAACCGCTGCGCAGTCGCGTCACTGCGCCGTATGGAATCGTCAGCGGCCACAGCGCCCACCCCGGAATTGTTTCCGGATTCAACGGCTGCTCCGCTCTCCCTTACGCATCGGTACGGAGTCTACTGGAGTCACAGAATCGGGTCGTGGCGCGTTCGCCTCCGGCAGTGCGGCGGTTTGCTCCTCGCCTTCGAGCCTCGAGGCAATCCGCTCGATCACCCGCGCCGTCGCTCCTCGATTCCGTTCCGCCAGCGCGCGCGCCACGTCTCCGGTCTTCTTGCGCAGCGCTTCGTTCTCAATAAGCTGACTCCAAACCCGTCCCAGGTGCTCGCCGCTGTTCACTTGTATTCCCGCCTGTGCCGACAAAAACTGCGCCGCCATTTCGCGAAAGTTCTCCATCGACGGGCCGAAGACCGGCGGTCGTCCATACCACGCCGGCTCCAGAATGTTGTGCCCGCCGCTCGGTACCAGTGATCCGCCCACGAACGCCGCATCCGCAAGCCCGTACAGCGCCGCCAGTTCTCCAATCGAGTCGAGCACCAACACTTCCGCGCTCTCGTCTAGATTCGCCGCCAGTTTCAGCGCAAGATCCAGTCGGCTCCGACGCACCACATTCCAGCCGCTGGCCTCCGCGATCGCGGCGGCCGTGTCGAACCGGTCTGGCTTTCGCGGCGCCAAAATCAGCAGCGAGTGGCGCCATCGCCGCTGCACGATATCGTACGCCGCCAGCACGGCCTGCTCCTCTTCCGCCACCACGCTTCCAGCCACCACCACTGGCCAGCGCTCCTGCCTCTGAATTTCCGCCGCAAGCCATTCGCAGAATTTCCCCGCCCGCGGTGGCTCCGCGTCGTACTTTAGATTTCCCGTCACCTCAACGTCATCTTCGTCGGCGCCCATCTCGACGAGCCGCCTGGCATCTTCCGGCGTCTGCGCCAAAAACCACTCCGCGTCGCGCATCGTCCGCGCAAAAAGCGGTCCCACCAGCCATTCCCAGCGCTTGAACCGCGCAAACGATTCCGTGGAGATCCGCGCGTTGGCGAAAAGTACGGGCACCCCGGCTCGCCGCGCCTCGCGCAAAAAATTCGGCCAGATTTCCGTCTCCATCACGATCACCATGGCCGGACGCATCGTCCGCACCACGCGCCGCACCGCCACCACCCAGTCCAACGGGAAATAAAAGACGCCATCCGCCTGCGTCAGCCGCTCGCGCGCCAGCTGCTGCCCCGTTTCCGTCGTCGTCGAAACGAACACGCATCGCGCCGGAAATCGCTTCTTCAGCGCAATCACCAGCGGTGCCGCCGCCAGCACTTCTCCCACGGAAACCGCGTGAATCCAGATCGCTCCCGGCCTGTACTCGCCGCTTGCAGACATTCGTTGCGCGCAAGCCGCCGCCCGTCTCGCAATCTCCGGATCGAGCTGCCCGAACCGCTCGCGCAGCGTGCGCGACGGCTCGCCGCGCCGCCATCCACGCAGCGCGTAATACGGCGCAAGCGCCAGCATCCCCACGGCCGTTAATATTCGGTAGAAAAAGTACATCAGAAGTCGCCCGGCGCAGCGCCGCAACGCGTGGCTGTCACAGCCCCGCCGGGCCGGCGGCCATCATTATAGCGTGACGCGATTCACGCCTACGGCACCGGGCCGCTCCTTCCACTCAGTCGCAACTTGAAAACGGGATGTCATCCCGAACCCGGTCTCGACGACTTTTGTCGGGACCGGCGGTGAGGGATCTGCTTTATCGGCTTTCCCGGCTCGATGTGGGAAGGGACCCGCAATCGTCACTTCGCCGCGCGCTTGTTGTTTCTTGTGAGGTACGCCGCAATCGCGTCCAAATCCGCATCGCTGATTTCCGTCTTGCGAAAAAACGGCATCACGGAGATTCCATTGCGCACGTACGTTTTGATCAGCTGCGGGGTCAAATCCGTGCGGTCCTCAAGCAGAGCCGGCTCTGCGCCTTTGTACTTTTGCTGCAGCGCCAGAGTTCCCGGCTTTCCTACGCCCGCGCCGTGGCACACCGCGCAGTAATCCTGGTATTGGACGTACCCACGCGGCTCGCCCTGTGATTTCGGCGTCTGCGTCGTCCACGTCGATTTTGGAGTCGGCCCTTCCTGCTGCGCAGCGCCCGGACGCGCCCCGGCAATCGCGACCGCTGCGGCACTCACTAGGGCAATCGATAGCAGTGCATGTCTCATGCCTTCGCCTCCCGCAGATGCTTGGGCCAAATTCCGTAGCGGCCCGCGGAAAGAATCCCGTTCGGATCGACGGCGTCTTTGAGCGTTTCGTGCAACCGCAGCAGCGAATGGTTGTTGTACGCGTATGTGTTCATGATCGTATCCTGAAACGCCGGCGCGGTGCGGTATTCACCCCAGCCGTTCTCCGCGGCCCTCTGCACCATTTTTTTGAACGCCGCGCGGTTCCTGCGGTTTGTGTCCACGTCATGCATGATTGGAAATCCAAAAATATAGATGAACGCCCGCTCCCAATAACACGACGGCAAGCTGAATGACGACAGCATCGGAATCCCAAATTCCTTCGCCGCCTCCTGAAACACGCG
>JASHWB010000408.1 GCA_030044295.1 Candidatus Acidiferrales bacterium | reverse complement strand
GCCGTGAGCCGCGGAGAATTCCGGAGGGCTGCTCCGCACTACTCGCCGACCTGCCACGTACGGCGAGAAAGCTCATCAGCGTGTTCACTGTGACACTTGCGTGTTCGACGGTCGTCAGTCGCTCCGGAGCTCTGCGTCGCCCGTGTGCCCGTTCGCATTGCGAATTGCTGGAATTGCTCCATTTTTTCGCTGTCTGCGTAACCCGCCCCCTCGAACGGTCTGATCCCGGACTGGAACCCAAAATGCCAGTAGAACGCAGCGGTCGCCCGGCGCTGTGCGGAATGTTGCCTCCCAAGCGGGCGAACAAGAGGAGCTCGCATGAACGACGCTGCTCGAACCAATCGCGGGGCTATGGTGATTCTCGGATGTTTCTTGGCGCTAGGGCTGATTATCGGCGGTTGGGTGCTAGGCGCGGAAATCAAAGCAGTCCGCCTTGCGGATCGCTACGTCTCGGTGCGCGGCCTTGCCGAGCGCACCGTCAAATCGGACCTCGCGATCTGGCCCATCAGCTACACGGAAACAGGAGACGACCTTCCATCGCTCTACTCCAAAACCGAGGCCGATAAGAAAATCATCCTTCAGTTCCTTGCGAAGCAAAGCATCCAGCCGCCGGAAATCGAGATGGGAACCGTCACCGTCACAGACAATCAAGCCAACTTCTTCCCCGTGAATCGCAGGCCTCTCTACCGCTACTTCGTTCAGCAGCAGATCACGGTTCGGACCTCCCGAGTGGATGAGGTTGCGGCAGCGGCGCAAAAGACGATTGGCTTGCTGCAACAAGGAATCGTCCTCAGGAACATGGGACTCATGTATAAGTTTAACGGCCTGAACTCCATCAAGCCCGACATGATCACCGAAGCAACTCGAAATGCGCGCGCCGCCGCCCAGCGCTTCGCCATGGATTCGGGCAGTTCCGTCGGGACGATTCGGCAGGCCACGCAAGGCTACTTCTCAATCTTGCCCGCAAACTCAGGCGCCGCCGATGCCGAGGGTGGAGGTTATGGCGGCGACGCTGACAGCAGCATGATGAAGACGGTGCGCGTCGTCACCGACGTTCAATACTACCTGGATAAGTAGGCAAGACCGGGCGGCGGGGGAATTAGGCTGGCCAGATCGGCGTGTAGGCCACGTACAGCAACCAGTACACCACCACTCCGCTGACGGAAACGTAGAGCCACAGAGGAAGAGTCCAACGCGCGATGGCGCGATGCATGATGAAGTTTTTCTTGAGCGCCCGCATCAGGGTGATGAACACGAGCGGCACGATCACCATCGCCAGGATCGTGTGCGACACGAGAATCGAGAAGTACACCGGACGAATCCAGCCCTGCCCGCTGAAGCGAATCATTCCCGCCACGAAGTGCATGTAGAGATAGACGGCCAGAAAAGCCGCCGAGCAGCCGAGCGCCGTAAAAACGCAGAATCGATGCCAGGCAACTTTCTTCCGGCGAATAAAGATGTACGCGAGGACCAGAAAGAACCCCGCAGCGCCATTCAGGATGGCGATCAGCGGCGGAAGAGATTTGACTGGAATTGACATGCCCGCGCTAGATCTATCCAGGTCTCGCGAGTCTATCGAGCGCCCGGAACCGCCAGCTTGTCGAGCACCAGGAAAATGAGCAGCAGCGGAATGTGCGCGACGGTCGCGTGCATCAGCCACTTGGCGCGAATGTTGGAGCGCGACCGATTGGCCCACAGGCCAACCTGCAGCAAAATCATGCCCAGTACGAGCGCCACGAAAAAGTAGCCAATGCCCGCCATGCCAACCACGGAAGGCAGTGCGCTGACCCATACCAGAATCGCCGAAGTGCAGACGATCTGCCGAAACGTCGAATCGCCCTTGCGATCGACCACCGGCAACATGCGGATTCCGGCGCGCGCATAGTCTTCGCGATACATCCACGCGATCGCCATGAAATGCGGAAACTGCCAGAAAAACAAAATCGCGAAGAGAATCCATCCGCCCAGCGAGAGCGAGCCGTGCGCGGCGGCCCATCCGATCAGCGGAGGCAGCGCTCCGGGAATCGCGCCGACGGCCGTTGAGAGCGGCGTGCGTTTTTTGAGCGGCGTGTAAAGGCCGAGATACAGAATGGTCGTCGCGAGCGCAACAAGCGCGGCAAGCACGTTCGCCGCAAGCGCGAGCCACGCAGCGCCTGCGGCAATGGTGACTATGCCAAAGATCAGCGCATCGCGGGGACGCAATTGCCCAGTCGGCAGCGGCCGAGAAGCGGTGCGGCGCATTACGGCGTCCAGATCGCGCTCCACGTACTGGTTGAGCGCAGCCGTACCACCGGCGACGAGCATCGTGGCGCACACGGTGCTAAGCAGCGTTGCCCACTCGATCGGCCCGCTGGAGCCGAGATAAAATCCGGCCAGCGTAGTGACGACCACCAGGAACGTCACATCCGGCTTGGTCAGCACCACGTACGCCCAAGGCTTATCTAGGCTGGAGATCGCGTCGGCGCGCTCGTTCATATTTGGATGTCAGCCTCTACCCTTTCCGAAGAGCCCCGGCGGATGCCGCTTCCGCAGACGTCACAGGTGAACCGGCCGCAAGGCTAGCCGGCGAAGTCAGGCGGAAACACATCAGCATCAGCAGAGTCGAAGAAGCGAGAAGCAGCGCTCCGCCGAGCACGTGGGCCACGGTTAAAGTGACGAACATATCCGTTGGCTGGACGATATCAACCAGGCGCGTCATCGCCCACCATGCGGCGAATCCCAGCAAAATCTGAATGCCAAAAAACGTGTGCAGCAGGGCTACGCCTTTGCGCAAGGCGCCGTTTCCCTTGAAACGTTTCTTCACCACCCGGCCGGCCCACACGACCATTCCAGTAACGACGCACGCGCCGATCAGGTGCGGAATGATATCCGTGGCGCCATGACGATATGCCGCGCCAAGCAAAATCTGCGCGAGGATTACGCCGGTCGTTGCCGATGTAACCGCGGTGGCATGTGGCGATCCATGATCTTCGAATTCAGACCGGTTCGCCTGCCACCAGGGACTCAGATAAACGGTTAAGCCAACGATCGTCAGGAAAAAGATCTGCGCGAGCGTGGCGTGGGCCGTGGCGGAAACAGCCGGGTCGCCTT
>JASHWB010000407.1 GCA_030044295.1 Candidatus Acidiferrales bacterium | reverse complement strand
CGCGACCGCGGGCGTGCACGAAGATCCGGTGTCGGCTCCAGCGGCTGGTACCCCCGTGATTTGACCGTTTGTGGAATTAAAGCTCAGCCCGGGTGGCAAAGCCGCCGATGGCTGTGGCGACATGGACCACGTGATCGGGTTGACGCCGCCGGTGTAACCCACAGTTGCGGCGTACTGCGCGTTCAGGTTGGCGGTGGGGCGGGAAAGGGTGTTAGCGATCGAGAGCGTCGGCGCCGCAGCGACGATCATCGTGTATGACTGCGTTATCGACGAGGCGCCGCCGCTATCGGCCACTTGGACCGTGAAGTTGACTGTCTCCGCCGCGGCGTTGCACGGTTTTCCCGCCACTGCCGTGGACGTGCTCGTGGTATTCGTAACCGTCAGGCCCAAGCACTGTGTGGAAAGCTGCGTAGTAGAAGTGCCGCTAGCGGTCGTAACCGAGGTGGTCGCCACGGTGAACGTATACGGCTCCACGCCACCGGTAATCTGAATTGGCTCGCTGTACGGCTGGCCGTTCGAAGCACCGGGCAATCCGCATGTCGCCACTACGCCCGTTCCGAGCGGCGGATTGCAGGCCGAATTTGTAAAGGTCGGAGTCGGCTCGACGTTGATCGTGGTGGTCTGCGTTGCGCCGGTTTGCGCCACGGAAGTCGCGGTCAGCGTCACGCTCAACGCCGTCGTCGTTGACGGAATGGCGGTTGGTGGCACGTACGAAACGGAAAATTTCTGCGAATTGGCAAGTGTACCGCAGCCATTCCCGGAGCAGCTCGACCCAGTCAGCTTCCAGGTGACGCCCGCGTTGGTTGTGTCGTCCGCCAGAGTCGCGGTGAAGTTCAGGGGCGTCGTCGTGTTCACGTCAATCGATTCGCCGGTTACCGGGGGAATGATCTCGATGGTGATGCCGCCGGTCCCGCCGTGGCATCCGCCGAGCAATGCCAAACCCAGGAACGCCATCCCAAAGGCCGCCGCCAGTCGCAATCGCCTCATGCGGCCACCGTCGTTCGCTTCATCGACTCTGCTCCATTGTTCGGAAAGGTTCGGGAAAAGTTTCACTCGGGCGCGCCGCCGCAAACCCATTAAACTCGTCGAATACACGCCTAGCCGCGTCCGGACACGCCCCTCTGGTATTCGCGGCGCGATTAGTCAAACGAGTTGAATAACAAAACGGGTGGAGTGTGTCAACGCACATCTCCAAACCAGCCAGTTCCCAGCCTGTCGGCTGCGCCATTCAGACGGTTCCAGTTTTTCGCGCGATTGTGGCGCTGCCCCAAATCAGCGTTCTGGATGCGCCGCGGCTCGCACCCGTTGCCTGCCGATCCCAGCTTGTCTGCCGGAGGAGAGCCTCGCAATTTATCCCGTCAAGCCGCAAAATCCGCCAAAAACTTCCTGGTCGATCCCGGCAACGCGCCCGGGAGACATCGCATCCCACTTTGTGTATCCGTCTTTTTAGAATTTTATGTACTTTTTCGTTTCCGCCGATTTTTGGTATAAGGGTCTGCTAACCAGGTGTAGGGTACGACAGTCTATTAGCTGTTGATGTGAATGGCTTCGCTTTCCTCTCCTTATAACCTGCTTGGAGGAGCGCATTGATAGAAGTTGAGGACGTTACCAAGTCCTACGGTGCGACTACGGCCGTAGATCATGTCTCTTTCACCGTAAATAGAGGCGAAATTCTCGGTTTCCTCGGCCCGAACGGCGCCGGCAAAACCACAACGATGCGTATTCTGACCGGCTACATGCCGGCCACGTCAGGGACGGCGCGCGTCAGCGGCTTTGACGTGTTCAAGGATTCCCTCCAGGTTCGCCGCCACATTGGCTATCTTCCCGAAGCGCCGCCGGTCTATCCCGACATGTCGGTCGAGTCGTACCTCGAATTCGTGCTGCGGATCAAGAACGTCCCGGCCGAAAAACATTCCGCCCGCGTGGATGACGCACTGGCCAAAACCAATCTCGGCGACAAGCGCCATGAGCTAATCAAGCGCCTTTCGCGCGGCTACAAGCAGCGCGTCGGCCTGGCACAAGCGCTGGTGCATGATCCGGACGTGATCATTTTGGACGAGCCGACCGTGGGCCTCGATCCGAAACAGATCATCGAAGTTCGGAACCTGATTAAGGCTCTCGCCGGCAGCCACACGATCATTCTCTCGACGCATATTCTTCCGGAAGTCAGCATGACCTGCGACCGTGTGGTCATCATCAACAAAGGCAAAATTGCCGCTGTCGATACGCCGCAAAATCTCACTTCACAGCTCCGCGGCGGCCAGCGAATCCGCGTCGAGACGAAGGCGCCGGAAAAGCAACTGCAGGATCTGCTGTCGCACGTCCCCGGAGCGGCTCGCGTGGAGGTGGGCGCTGGCGGAGCTGACGGCCATGTCGCGGCCACCGTTGACTCGGCGCAGGGCCAGGACGTTCGCAGCCAAGTTGCCGCAAAAATCGTCGAAAAAGGCTGGCCGCTATACGAGTTGCGCGGGCTCAGCTTGAGCCTGGAGGACATCTTCCTGCAGCTCACTACGGACGATGCGGCGCACGCCCAACCGTCCAACTAGGTCGCGGCACAGTAAGCGGCGGGAAAGTAAAGAAGCGGAGGCATGATGCGCAGTATTTACGCCATTTACCGCAAGGAGATGGGCCACTACTTTGTTTCGCCAATCGCGTACGTGGTAGTCGGCCTGTTTCTGATTCTGTGCGGTTTTTTCTTTAATCTCTACCTGGGCGACGCGATGCGCGCCGCGATGGAAGCGCAGATGCAGGGCGCGCAATTCGGCATGGCGTCGAATTTCGACGTGCCTGGTGAAGTCATCCGCGCGTTCCTCGGAGTTTTGGCGCTGTTCTTGCTGTTTTTCATGCCGATGGTCACCATGGGGATTTTTTCGGACGAACGCCGCCGCGGCACCATGGAATTGCTGATGACTTCGCCGATTACCGAGACGCAGATCGTGCTCGGCAAGTTTTTCGCTTCGTTCACCCTGTTTCTGGTGATGTTGCTGCCCACGGCCAGCTACATTTTGTTTATGTGGGTTAAGAGCGAGCCGATGCCTCCCTTGCGCGTCGTCGGAGCGGGATACCTGGGCTTGTTACTTTTCGGGGGCGCGCTTCTCGCGCTCGGATCGTTTCTTTCGTCGCTAACGGAAAATCCGATCATCGCCGCCGTGCTCACGTTTGGCGCGTTTCTGCTCCTGTGGGCGCTCGATTTCGGCTCGAGTGGCGCCGCCAGCACCGTCGAATCCGTAGTTCATTATCTCTCTGTGATCAATCACTATCAGGGGTTTACTCAAGGCGTGATCGACACGTCCGCCTTGGTCTACTACGTGAGTTTTATGGTTTTGTTTATTTTCCTTACAGTGCGCTCGGTGGACTCGATGCGCTGGAGGCGAGCGTAGGCCGGCATGCGAACGTAGGCGCATAGCATATTGTGCCCGCCGCGCCGGAGGTCGCCCGCGCATAAGGAGGCAGTTATCAGTACCGGGAAAAATAAGTTTCAGCTGGCGGAAACTCTGGTCTGCGTCGGCGTCGCCTGCTTGATCGCAGGCTACCTGCGGTATTCGATTCAGGACGAGTTGCAGCTCGCCTCGAAAATCCTTCTGATCGCAGGAGGCGTGATCCTGATCGCTGGTATCGTCCTGGGCTTCCGTGGAATCGTTAACTTTTTCTCCAAGCGGTCTTCGCAGCTCGGCACCAACACGGTCATTCTTACGTTGAGTGTTATCGCGATCCTGGTGGTCGCGAATTACCTCGGCTCGCAGTATCACAAGAGCTTCGATCTGACCTCCGAACACCTCTACACGCTAGCGCCGCAAACGCAGAAACTCGTCCGCAATCTGAAAGAGGACGTCAACATCGTACGCTTCGCCAAGCGCCCCGACGAGCAACTCGATGGGCTGCTCGCCGAGTATCGCAATCTCGGTCGTCACATAAAATTTCAGGAAGTTGATCCCGATCAGAAGCCCGAACTGGCTCGCGAATACGGCGCCACACAAATGGGCGAAGTCGATGTGAACGCAGGATCGCGCACGCAGCACCTTACTCCTCCTGCCGATGGCGGCTTCACCGAGCAGTCCATCACCAGCGCGATTTTGAAAGTCACCAGCGGCACGGTGAAGACGGTCTGCTTCGTTTCAGGTCACGGGGAGAAATCGCTCACAGATACCGGCCCACACGGCTATTCCGACGCGGATGCCGGCATGAAGCGCGAGAATTACGAGACGAAGACGATCAATTTGGTCCAGTCTAGCGGCGTACCGCCCGAATGCAGCGTCGTAGTCGTCGATGGTCCCACTCAATCCTATTTTCCGCAGGAAACGGCGATGCTGTCGAAGTACCTCAACGACGGCGGCAAGGCCTTGCTGGAGCTCGATCCCGTTACGGACCAGCGCCAACAGCCCGCCAATCTCGATAGCATCCTCTCGGCTTGGAACATGAAACTCGGCGACAACATCGCCATCGATGCGAGCGGCATGGGCCGGCTCTTTGGCGCTGGTCCGGAAATTCCGCTGGTAGTCGATTACGGCGATAGTCCGATTACCAAGGGTTTGCAGCGGACCATGACGTTTTTCCCGCTGGCCCAGACCGTCACGCCCGCGGACCCGTCCAAACCGGATCCGCAGGTCACCGAACTGCTTAAAACCTCCAACAGCAGCTTCACCACTCCGAAGCTCGCTCGGGAGGTCAGCTACGATCCCAAAACCGACATGAAGGGACCGCTTTCATTAGGTGTCTCCGCGGAAAAGACGGCCGGGGACAAAAGCGCACGGCTCGTCGTGATCGGTGATTCGGATTTCGCCTCGAACGAGGCCATCGGACAGTCCAGCAACGGCGACCTTTTCCTCAACACCATCGACTGGCTCGCTTCCGATCAGAACCTGATTTCTATCCGCCCGAAAACGGCCAAAAGCCGCAACGTGAATCTCACCGATAGCCAGGCGATGGCCCTTCGCTGGGTCGATATTTTCGCGCTGCCCGGCATCGTGTTCGTCGTCGGGATTGCGATCTGGTGGAAACGGCGCTAGACGGGCGCGGGGACCTCGAATGCGATGATTAAAAAATCCACGCTCATCGTACTTATCTGCGCCATCATCGTCGCCGGCGGCGTGTACTACTTCCAGTGGCACAAATCGAAAGAGCCCGCCGCGCCCGCTGATAATTCAAAACCGGCCTTTTCGGTGACGCCGGATCAAATCGCCTCTTTCTCGATCGCACACCCGGCGCAAAAGGATGAGCCGCCCATCGAGTTCCAAAAGCAGAAGGACGGCTGGCAGATTGTTCAGCCGGTCGACACGCTTGCGGACCAACCCACCGCCGAAGGTTTCGTCGATCAACTGGCAGAATCGCGGCCCACGGGAACAGAGTCGCTTGCTCCCGATCGGCGAAAGGTGTTCGGTCTCGATCCACCCGCCGCTTCGATCGAGTTCAGCACCAAGGCAGGACAGAAGCATACGCTCCTGCTCGGCGATAAAGACTTCAGCGGCGACGACGTATACGCAATCGCGGACAATCAGCCGAAAGTTTCGCTGATGCCTCTTTCGCTGCTCACCACCGCAACCAAGTCGCTCAAGGATCTTCGGGACATGAACGTCCTTCACTTCGACAGTGAAGACGTTTCTTCGTTCACCTTGAAAAACACGTCGGGAGACGTCGCCATCACGCGCGATCCGAAGGATTCCACTCAGTGGGACTTCGTCAAGCCCGAAGAAGCCTCGGCTGATCCCGACGTGGTAGATGGCATGCTCAGCGCCATTTCAGGCGCTCGCATCAGCGAAATCGTCAGTGAAAAGTCGGACGATCTTTCGCGCTATGGCCTTGCGAATCCGTCGGTCCGCTTTACTGCGGTCAAAAACGGCGGCGGCGAAACCACATTGATCCTCGGCAAGAAAGCCGGTGACGACTACTACGCCCGCGATCTTTCCCGTCCGATGGTTTTCGAGGTCAAGAGCGACTTATATTCGAAGCTCGCCGACAACTTCACGCAGATGCGCGATAAGACCGTCGTGCACGTCGACGAGTCTTCGCTCGATCGCATCCAGCTTCAAAATGGCAACGGCACGATCGAAATCAGCCGGCAAGGAACCGGGGACGAGTGGAAAATCGACTCGCCTGCGGCCGACAAGGGAAAATCCGCCTCCAGTTGGAAAATTCTGAATCCGTTCACTAGCCTGAAGGCTGACGAAATAATCGATCATCCGTCGGGCACGCAACTGGCTGCCATGAAGAAGCCGGCGGTTACGGCGATTCTCACCAAATCTGATGGGCAGCGAATCACCATTCAGATTTCAAAACCGTCCGGCGATGTTGCCTACGCGCAATCCAGCCAGAGCCCCGAGCTCTTCAAAATCAAAAAGCAGACCGTGGACGACCTGAACCTGAAGCCGAGCGACGTCGCCTTCTGACGTGCAGTCTGTCGAGAAATTACCGGCGGAAGGTCAGCTTAAGCCTTCAACGGCGCGGACCTAATTCGTGCCCAGGCGCGCGGATTTGCCGCGGATTAGTATTTCGGCCCGGCCTTGTACGTCGGGTCGTTTAGGACGGTTCCATCCGCAAGCGTGGCGGACATGAAGCTGCCGCCTCTGTCGCCGTTGCGCAGCGGGTGAATCAGTACCGTAACTTTGTCACCGGGCTTGAGGCTGGTCGATTTCCAGCCCATTCGAGCAAGATTGTTCGGGCTATTGCACTCGACGCTCCAACGCTCGGTCTTCCCGGTCGCGTCAGGGACATCGACGGAAATCCAGCTATGAGGGTTCGTCCAGCCGAATTGCACCACTGTGCCCACGAGCTTGACCGTCTTGGTGTGGTCAAACATCGCGGCCGAGTGGTGCGCCGCGGCGGGTATGGCAATTACGGCAACGGCGGCCAGAAGTAACGCGCCAGCGCACCCGGCGAATCGAGAACTCTTCATGATTGCCTCCACCCTTGTAATTCCCGTACTCCGCGCTTGGTCCTGCTCGATAAAATTCATTTCAATCAAAATTTGGTGTTCCCGCCGGGCGGAAGTTTGGTCATGTGACGGAAAGCGGCCTCATCGAGCGTCCGTCCATCGGGAAATTTCAGCGATATAAACAGCCCGCCCTTTTCGCCGTTTCGCAGTGGCCAGACCACCACGGAAACTCGATCACCCGGTTTCAAGCTGTCCGAGTGCCACCCCTGCCGCGTCAAGTTATTAGGGCTGTTGCACTCCAGATGCCACTTATCGGTACTGCCGCTGGCCGTTGGCACGTCCAGCTCGATCCAGCTATGAGGATTGGTCCATTGAAAATCATGCACGGTGCCCACCAGGACCATTTCCTTATCCCGGTCGAACATCGCAAAAGAATGATGCGCCAGCGCTGGCGTAGCTACAGCTGCCAACAGCACGGCCAAAAGCGCCAGCTCCCAATACGTTTTTAGGGTTACTCCGCGAATATGCTGGTCAGACGTAGCGGGTCCACCCCCTTTCCGTCTCTCTACTTGCCAGTTCATACCACAAGTGGGCACCGCGCGACCAGAGGTGTTTATTGACCAACACGTATGGCGCTGATCTTTGATATGCTCTGCGCACCGGCAGGTTCAAATCGGCGGGGGTGAACTCGAATGAAGAAAGTTCTGGTGGGCGTGACGAGCGTCGTGATTTTCGTGGCTTTCTGCCCGTTCCTTTGCGGCGCGCAGACTCCGCCCCCGACCGATAACGTCGCGCCATCCGCCGCGCAACGCGCTGCCGCATACGGCTCACTCGCCAAGCTGCCGGACTGGGCCGGCATCTGGGTGCTCGATTTCGGTCCTGTTCCAGGTCATCCGGAAGAGAAGCCCGTATTGACTCCTGCTGCGGAAGCGCAGCTCAAGATCAATCTTGCCGACGAAGCCAAGAACGAGCCGCCTCCTTCGGAGAGCGCGAACTGCCTGCCACCGGGCATGCCGACCATCATGTTTCAGCCGTACGATGTCGAGTTTCTATTCACCCCGGGGCGCGTCACGATCATTCAGGAGGCATATATGCAGGTCCGGCGCGTGTTCACCGACGGCCGCGGGCATCCCGCGCACGTCGATCCGACTTTCAATGGCGATTCTATCGGCCATTGGGAAGGCGACACGCTGGTGATCGATACGGTCGGCCTGGGCCACCGCACCCCGCTCGGCTATCACGAGCTCATGCACGGCCCGCATCTGCACGTGATCGAGCGTATTCACCAGACCGGACCGGACAAAATGGAAGACGATATGACGCTGATCGATCCGGACGTGCTCGTCAAACCCTGGCACGAGGCGCACACCTTCACGCGGCACCGCAATTGGCAGCAGCTCGAGTACATCTGCGAGGAAAACAACCGGAACCAAATTGAAAACGGCCAAATCAAACCGTTCTGAAAAAAGCCTCGGAGAAAACTCTCGACTGGGAGGCCCTTCTGCCGTACTGACCCTATTGAACGCGCATTCCGCATTCTCTGGAATAAGTTAGAGATGGTTGGAAGCTCTCGCGATTGAGTCCAATCCTGATCTCAAATCGTCTAAATAAAGGGGTTCATGCCGATTGCGCATGCGGATCTTTAAATTCGCCCTGTTCGTGCAGGTGCTGCTGTTCGGCACTCATTGGTTCGTGTATGAAACGTGGACGATTTTGCGGCGGGTGCCGGACCCGCCCGGACTCCCATGGCTGGCCGTCGTTGTCGCGATTCTCTCTGTCACTTTCTTGAGCGCTTCGCTGCTCGCCTGGCGGTATTCGAACTTGCCGGTGCGGATTTACTACACGTTTGCATCGATCTGGCTCGGGTTTTTCAGCTATTTTTTCTTTGCCTCATGCCTCGCGTGGATCGTTTACGGTGTCACGCGCTTGCTCGCGCCTGACTGGTCGTCGCGTCTGACGCTGTACGCTTGTTTTGGCGCAGCTCTCGCCGCAGGCTTCTACGGACTAATTAATTCCGCTTTGGTTCGCGTGCGCCGCGTGCCGGTAAAGCTTCCGAATTTGCCGGAGTCGTGGCGCGGACGCATCGCCGCTCTAGTGACGGATATGCACTTGGGCCACGTACGCGGCGTCCGTTTTGCTACGCGGCTCGTCTCAAAACTTTCGCGGCTGCGGCCCGATCTCGTCCTGATCGGTGGCGACCTCTACGACGGTACCGCCGTTGACGCTCGCCGCCTCGCCGAGCCGCTGCGCAAGATCAAGGCGCCGTTTGGCGCTTACTTCATCACCGGGAATCACGAGGAATTCCACCATCGCGCCGAGTACCTCGCTGCCGTCGAAAATGCGGGAGTTCACGTCCTGAACAACGAAAAAGTCGTTCTCAATGGACTGCAACTCATCGGCGTTCACGACCGCGAATCAGGCCATCCCGAACGTTTCCGCGCCATCCTTCAGAACGCCGGTCTCGATCCCAACTCCCCAAGCATTCTGCTCACGCACGAGCCGAATCTACTCGGCATCGCCGCGGACGAAAAGATCGACCTGCAGCTTTCCGGCCATACCCACGGCGGCCAGTTTTTCCCGTTCACGTGGTTCACGTCACGGATCTACGGGCCGTTCGTGTACGGACTCAACCGTCTCGGCAATCTACTGGTTTACACCTCATACGGCGCCGGTACCTGGGGCCCTCCGCTGCGCGTGGGGACCAGCCCGGAAATCGTGCTGTTCCGTTTCGAGTGAGCCCGCTCGCTGCCGGCAACTTTTCCGCGCGATTCCTTGCTCCGAAATTGAACCAATCTCTGGCAAAATAGCGGGCGTGTCCAACCAATCGACGAACCCTATTTTTAACGACAACAAACTGAAACTCGGCACCTTTTGCACGAATACACTGCCGTATATGACGTTCATTCCGGAACGCCGCGATCCCACCTGGGAAGGTTGCGTTGCCGGTGCCCAGATCGCGGATGCCGCCGGCCTCGAAGCCATCGTTCCCATCGCGCGCTGGAAGGGTTACCTCGACGATAAGCCTGATCATTACTCGAACATCGTGTTCGACGTCTTCACATGGGCCGCCGGCATCGCGCAGGCCACGAAATATTCTTCTGTGTTCGCCACATCGCACGCGCCGAACATGCATCCGGTGCTGGTCGCCAAGCAGTGCGCTACGATCGACGCTATCTCCGGCGGCCGCGCGTCACTGAATGTGGTCGGCGGGTGGAATCGCCGCGAGTTCGATATGTTCGGCATCGATCTAATGGAGCACGATCAGCGCTACGTCTACCTGGAGGAATGGCTGCACATCCTGCGCCGCCTGTGGACCGATCCTAGCGAGTTTGACTACCAGTCGAAGTATTTCCGCATGAAGAAGGCCATATCCCGCCCGCATCCGCTGCAAACGTGCGGAATTCCGATCATGAATGCGGCCCAATCTCCAGCCGGCATTCGTTTTTCGGCAAAAAACTCCGATATCGGATTGATCAGCCTGCGCGGAGAAACTCCTGAAGAATGGAAGCCGCAAATCGAAAGCTACAAGCACATGGCACGCGAAGAGTTCGGTCGCGAACTCCAGCTTTGGACCAATGCTTCCGTGGTGCAGGCCGACACGCAGAAAGATGCCGACGAATTTGTCCGCCGCTACACGGAGCAATACGTTGATAACGAATGCATGGACAGCATCATGGACACGATCAGCAAGGAGAACAACGTACCGGCGGATTCGCCGCAACTCGCCTTCATGCGCAAGCGCATGTCCATGGGCGCGGGGCATCCGCTCGTTGGAACCGCGCAATCCATCGCCGAAGAGCTGGTCCGCGTTTCCAAGGCCGGCATCGACGGCATCATCTTCACATGGGTCGATCATGTCGACGGCGTCGATCGCTTCGTCCGCGGCGTTCTGCCGCTGCTCGAACAGGCCGGGCTGCGCAAACCGCACCGAAAGCCAAGCTGATTAGGCGCATCATGATTTCGTTCCCGTAGCGATTAGTGTGCCCGTTCTTCTGTCCGTGGGTCTGAGGACTGGCAATCCGCGCGCACGA
Organism: Candidatus Acidiferrales bacterium; assembly: GCA_030044295.1. Taxonomy (GTDB): domain Bacteria; phylum Acidobacteriota; class Terriglobia; order Acidiferrales; family UBA7541; genus Palsa-295. The sequence goes on along the minus strand of JASHWB010000407.1, from coordinate 3,887 downwards.
GGCTCTTCATTCCTGGCGAACCTTAACTGAGTGTGCGGCATCTATCTACAGGCGCGCGGATTGGACGGGGCCAGAGGCGGAACGCTCACGAAATCATCAGTTCGTTTGGCAGCCGCACGTTGTTTGCTTTACCGACTGCACACAGATGGCGGCGACCTCGAAGAATTGGAACGAATCCGCGCGACAATATCAATACGCACTGTGAGCCGCGACAAGCAAAGTTCGTCCTGCAAGCTCCTTCGCGCACCCGCCCAGGCGATTTTCTGGCTGATCACTTTCACCCTGATTTGCGGGTTGCCAGCTCAAGCGCAGTCTCAGACGACACGCGCGCAATCGCCCGATGAAGAGGCCACCGGCAGCATTATCGGAAACGTCGTGGACCAGCGCGGCGCACCCGTTTACGGCGCGCACGTTACGCTTACTCGTGAGGCCCAAGCATCACCGCGAACTACCGATACGGACCAGGATGGGCAGTTTTCCTTCGTCAACGTTGCACCCGGTCCCTTCCAAATCTCCGTCGCAGCCGCAGACTTCAAGCCCATGGTTATCTCAGGCGTGCTCAAGCCCGGCGAATACCACACGCTGGCCTCGATCGCTCTCGTTCTCGCGCCCGTGGTCACCCAGGTGGTCGTGAAACCCCAGTCTGTAATCGCGCAGGAGCAGGTGAAACAGGAGGAGAAGCAGCGCGTGCTTGGAGTGGTGCCGAATTTCTATGTGACGTATCTTCCGAACGCCGCGCCGCTCGACGCTCACCAAAAATTTCAGTTGTCGTGGAAATCCACCATTGATCCAGTCACTTTCGGCATCGTCGCGGCAGTCGCCGGTCTTGAACAAGAGGACGGCCAATACACAGGGTTCGGAACCGGTGCGGAGGGTTATGCCAAGCGCTACGGTGCGTCCTATGCGGACGTGGTGATCGGAACGTTTCTCGGCAGCGCCATTTTGCCGTCCGTATTCAAACAGGACCCTCGCTTCTTCTACAAAGCTGATGGCGGAGTTCGCGCGCGCACCTTGTATGCTCTGGCCGCCGCGGTGATTTGCAAAGGCGATAACGGCCGATGGCAGCCCAATTACTCGAACGTTTTGGGAAATCTCGGCGCCGGCGCAATTTCCAACCTGTATTATCCGGCGCAGAATCGCAACGGCGCGGCGCTGACGTTCGAGAGCGCGGCCATTGGAATCGGTGCCTCAGCCGTGGCTAACATCCTCCAGGAATTTATAGTGCCTAAGCTGACGTTCAAATCGCCGCTGACGCATCATCACCAAGCTTCTACGCATTCCTAAGCCGCATCGCAGCCGCGTGCCCGCACCTCCAAAGGCGGCTCGCGCGGCGTTTCCGTTTACAGTCGAGCCTTTCGTAGGGCAAAATAGATGTGCACGTCGCGCTCGGGAGGATTGACCTCTGCGTGGTCGAGCGTTCAGCGAGTGATCGAGAAGTCGTTGTCCACAAGGAGGCGGTATCTTGAACATGGGACAGAGCATACTGGGCAGCAAATCCAATGCGGGCGCGAAAACATTCTCCCGGCGCACGCTTCGCTCGGGCATTGTTGCGGTCTCCGCGAGCGCGATGTTGTTCCTGGGGATCGCCAGCGCGGCCCCGTCCGCCAAAGCTGCCGACACCGGTGAATCGCTCTTCAACGCCAACTGCGCGGTTTGCCACGGCCAGGATGGGCACGGCACCGCGACCGGCAAGGCGCTCAACGCGCCCGACCTGAGTTCGGCGGCGGTGCAAAAGCTGACCAACGCGCAAATCACGGAACAGATCGCGGATGGCAAAGGCAATATGCCACCGTTCAAGTCCACGCTGGATGCTGGCCAGATCAAGCTCCTCGTAACCTACGTTCGGACGTTCGGCAAGAAGAAGTAGCTGAAAGTCGCCGCAATGTTCTGGCGTCCCGCGCGGCGAATTGCGCGGGGCGCCGATTCGGCGCCGTGCAGATTCCGATCTTCCATCCAATCGCGCAGTTCACTCCGGTCCGACGGCTCATTTGGTATTGATGTGCGCCAGTAAGCGTCGCGCTCCCTCCTCGAAGTGGATTACAGGCGCGAGCAGGCTTACCACCAAAAAACCCTCGTCTGAAAATCCATAGAAGTGGCCGGGATGCACGGCGACCGAACATCGATCAAGCAATTCGACCGCGAGATCCTCGTCTGCTTGCACCGCTGGGACGCGTAGTACGGCATACCATCCCCCTTGCAATTCCAGACGAGAGCCAAGCTTTTGCTTCGCGATCTGCGTGTCGAGATTGCGCAGATTCGACTCGATTCGTGAAATCAATTGGGGCTGGAGCGTTTTTCGCTGCGCGAGCAGCGCCGGCACAGCGTGTTGCATAGGTGCGCTGAGCGAAAGATACGTGTCGGCGATCACCTCGATTCGGGCAACGGCATCGCGAACGAGATTCTCGGGGCCGCTCGCGGCGATCCATCCGAGTTTCACTTGCGGCAGCGCCGACATTTTGCTCAAGCCGCTGAGCACGAACGTGAGCGCCGCTGAGTTGCGGGCGAATGTGCTGTGTAGAGGCTGGGGCGTTTCGCAGCCAGGAAGCCGATAGTCCGAAAATACTTCGTCCACCACCAGAGCAAGACTGTGCTGCGCGCACAACGCGTTCAACTTTTCGGCTTCCGCGACGCTCACGAAATTGCCGGTGGGATTATTCGGGTGAACCACCAGAATCGCGCGCGTCCATGCCCCGATGCACTTCTCCAGTTCACTGAAATCGATTTGCCAGCCGTGGTCGTAAACCAGAGAAAACGGGCGCAGCTTCACGTCCTGAATGGACGCCAGAAAATCGAAAAGCGGATAACTGGGATATGCGACGAGCACTTCATCGCCCGGCTCGCACAGCAGCCGGAACAAAAACGAGTACGCTTCGCTCGTGCCTGTCGTAAGAGTTAGCCGCTCGGGGTCAACGTTCGCTCCGATCGCCCGGTAATACTCCGCGACGGCGGCGCGTGCGGACGGCAAGCCCTTGGGCTGGGGATCGTAGCGCAGCGCGGCGGCACTTTGCAGCGAGCTGAGGATCGCCGTTTCGTCGTAGCGGAACCCGCAGGTGGTGGGATTCGAGGCGGTAAGGTCGAGGAGTTCGCGACCCGACTGGCGGTGGCGCTGCAGGGCGTGCGTGTAGGCATTCTCTTCGAGCGTCCAATTCGTGCGTGCAGCGAAGATCGAGCGCCGGGTCATTAGGCGCCACCCCGATTGGGCAGAATCATGTAGGTAGCAAGCGCCGTGCCCGCGAGCTTGCGGTGGGAATCCGTGATATCGACGCGGCCAACGCAGATCGTCGCGCCCATGCGCAACATGCGGGCGCGCGCGAAGATTTTTCCACCCGTCACCGGACGAAAATAGTTGATCTTCATTTCGACGGTGGTAATCGGGCGATGGGTGCCGAGCAGGTAATGCACCGCCACGCCGACCGTCGCGTCCGCGAGCGTGGCAGTGACGCCTCCATGCAGCACGCCGGCGCTATTCAACAGGTCTCTACGAACGGCGCATTCGAGCGTGAGTCCGTCGCGGTGCAAAGCGGCCAGGCGCGCACCAATAAGGCCCGCAAAATGAATCTTCCCAAGCACCTCGCGAACTTGCGGGGCCGTGAGCTTTTTCGTTTTCATGACGTGAATTAGAGGATCCGCTCGTGGGCATAGCCGGCCGCGTCGAGATTGGCGCGGATTTCGGCGATGTGCTCGGGGCCGCGCGTTTCCATGGTGATATCGATCACGGCATCGCCAAGGAGCACGCCGTAATGCGAGCGGTCGTACATAGTTTCGACGATATTCGCTTTGTGCTCGGCGATCACCTGCGCGAGCCGCTGCAGCGAACCGGGATGATCGGGCAGATGGATGCGGAGGCGCAGCAGGCGGCCATCTTTCACCAATCCGCGCTCGATGAT
>JASHWB010000035.1 GCA_030044295.1 Candidatus Acidiferrales bacterium | reverse complement strand
GAGATTGGTTCCACGGGAACAGTGACAGCCGCGTCGGCCATATAACCGTTCTTTTCGAACGTCACGTCGAGTTTCACCAAATCTCCTTCGCCTATGGTCCGGGAATGGGACGGGATTCCGTGTACGGCTTCATCGTTGATGCTGATCAGGACGTCGCCCGGGAACCCGTAAACCATCCGGGGAGCCGAGCGAGCTCCATTGTGCCGCATGACCGCACCGCCAATGTCCGCGAGTTCGCCAGTCGTCACGCCAGGTCGAACATGCTTCGCCATTTCATCGATGGCGAGACGCACTATACGTCCAACCTCCTTTAAACCGGCAAAATCGGCATAGCTTTTGATCGACATTGCGTTTAGCTATCCAGAGTACTCGAGAGTCGCCTCAGCATCGGAGGATATCACGCTGGATCCCGCTCAATGGATTCGGATGGCGCGGCTCGATTCGGTGATGGTACGGCCTTTGCCAGTGAGCACGTCGATTTCGTCCTGCAGTATCCCGCTGGGCCACAGGACGCGCACCACATCCGCCCCATTGTACCCGCCCAGCCCTGCTGCAATTTCCGCAGGGCCTCCGCCGAGGTAACCCGAGCCGGCCGTCAGTTGCAACGTTTGCCGTTGCGCACCGGAGAAAATATCCACAGCCGAGCCGATGCCGGCTCGATTATCGCGCGTCCCCGTAAGCGACAGGTCAAGCGTGCTGTATTTGTTGCTTCCGACGCCTTTCAGCAGCATGGGCGGCAAGCCATTCTGCGTGATCAGCAGATCGGTCGAGCCATCGGCATCCTCAAATGCGATCACGCTGCGCGGATTGCGTAGAGCGATTTTGTCAAGGCCGGTTTCGTGGGTAACGTCGCGAAACCCGGCGAAGCCGCCGTGGCCGTCGCCGCCTTCGTTGCGCAGCAGAATGATGTGGCCGTCACCCGAAAAATCTTCGCCCACCGCGACCAGATCGACCCAGCCATCGTGGTCGTAATCGACCGCCGCAAGGCCCCACCCACGCATCCAGAGCGGCCCAGGCAAGTTCACGCGCTCGAAAGATTTGCCACCGATGTTGCGCCAAAGGCTCAGTCCCGGCGAGGACCAATGCGTGAAGGCCAAATCCATCCAGCCGTCATGATCGAAATCGAGCGCGACCGCTCCGGCGGTCGGCCCAGGCATCTGGTCAGCCCACGGAGTGATGGCGCGGAACGCGCCTTCGCGCTGATTGAGGTACACGGTTGGCGATAACGACCAGCCTGTGACTACGAAATCGGTGGTGCCATCGTTGTTAACGTCACACGCGAGCACGCCCACCGACGGAGCCGTGCCTGCAAGAGCCGTTTCCGCTGTTGCGTCGGTAAATTCACCCTGCTCGCTGCCACGCCAGAGAATGTTTCCGAGGCCATGCGCGTTGGCAGGGAAAGTAAAAGGCTCCGCTGGACTGGACAGCGCGAAGTCGCCGAAGCGCGCGGCATAAAGGTCGAGGTTGCCGTCGCCGTTGTAATCGACGAACGCCATGCCCAGCACCAATCCGTGGGTATCGAGGGCGGCTGAATCGGTCGCATCGGTGAACGTGCCATCCCCGTTGTTGTGAAAAAGCTGGAGGCCATCGGCGAGGCCAACAGCGATGTCGGTGTAACCATCGTTGTCATAGTCGCCCGTGGCGCAGCCGAGCGCCTCGCCGCCGAACTGCAGCTTCGCGGATTTGGTTGCGTCCACAAAACGCCCGTGGCCGCCGTTGCTGTAAAGGGCAGGGTGCCCTTTGCCATCGGCGTCCGCCAGAAAAATGTCGGGCAATCCGTCGCCGTTATAGTCGAAAACGCATGCGCCTCCGCCGAGAAACCTCGCTAGCGCGTCCGGTCCAGATAGCACAGGCGCGGCGCTCGCCGCCTTTGTTTGCGCGCCGTGCGCCCCACGAGCGCGCAGCGGAGCTTTCGCGACGGGCGCGCGCCATGGCAGCCCAGATGCCGCGGTGACGTTGACGAAGTGGACGGGGACTTCCGGCGGAGCGGGCTGAATCGGCGCGAGCATTTCCTGCCCGAACGAATATTTGCCCTCCTCGCCGTAAGCCGTGCTTGCAGGCCGTCCAAGGCCTGTTTCGGTCAGGTGTTCGGCGCGGTTCAAGTGCTGGAGCGCGCCGTTGACGTCGCCGGTCCGCCCTTCCGCCTGCGCCATGCCGAATTCGGCCGACAAAAGGAACGGGTCCAGGTCGAGCGCCTTCCTAAAGGACGAAATCGCTTGCTGGTAATCCTTTGCCTTCAAGTAGAGAGTGCCGATCGCATATTGCGTTCCGGGGTCGGCTGGAGCGAGTTGAGCAGCTTTCTCGAAATCCTGGACCGCCACTCCATCATTGCCCGCTGCCCGTTCCACAAGCGCTAGATTGAACCACGCGCGAGGATTGTGCGGATCGCGGAGCACCGATTTTCCGAGAATGCTGTGAGCGTCGTCCAGCCGCGCCATGTAGAACAGCGCGATACCCATGTTCAAGCATCCCGTATCGGAGGTGGGATTCATCACACAGGCCGTCTGGAACCGGCCCAGCGCCTGCGTGAATTCGTGGCGATCCATAAGTGCCAAGCCAATGGTGTTCGCTCGAATCGCGGATGTAAACAGGTCAGGTTGCGAGGTCGGCGCGCTTGCCGGCGGTTTGTGTGCGCGGGCCGTCGACTGCCGGGCTGCCGGCTTGCGCCCGCGTTGTGCCCCCGCAGCAAACGCAACGCCGCAAGCGAGCACGGCGCACGCTATTTTCGGGAAATAACCGCCGCGCATCATCTATGCGTGGTGTTCGGCGTGAAGGTGGGTTTGCAGGATTTGCAAAATGTGGTCCCGGCCGATCATGCCCACGATATGCCCATCCGAGACCACCGGCATCTGGCCCACATCGGACGATTGCATCCGCTGCAGAACCTCCAGCACCGGCTCCTCGGGCTTGGCCGCTTGTACCTTGTCCATCGGCACCATCACCGCTTGCACGGACGTGTTAGCCCACTCTTCGCGTGGCACGTGCCGCGCCGATTGCAGCGAAACCAGCCCGGACGGCCGGTCGCCTCCAACCACGATGTGCGACCGTCGGCCCGTGTGCAGCACCTGATGAACGTATTCTTCGATCGAGGTATCGCGCGTGACGGTGGGAATCTCGTGGGCCATCACATCGCCGGTGCGCAATCCGGCCAACGAGTCGCGCAGCGCCGCTTGCACGTAGGTTTCTTTTGCCGCCTCCAGCAGGAACCAGCCAATGAACGCCAGCCAAAGCCCGCCAAACCAGTTGCCCTCCAGCGCTTGCCAAATTCCAACCAGGATCATCAGGTATGCGAAAAACCGCCCTGATCCGGACGCGATTCTGGATGCCTTTTGATAGTCGTTGTTAATGCCCCAGATGATCGCGCGCAGCACGCGTCCGCCATCGAGCGGGAATCCCGGCACCAGATTAAAAATCGCCAGGATCAGATTGATCTCAAACAGCCAGTAGCACATCGACCCCACGAATTGGCCAAAGTGCCCGTAACGCCAGATCAGAAAAAAGACGCCAGCAAGGAAAAAACTCGAGAGCGGCCCTGCGAAGGCCATCTTGAATTCCTGCCCCGCGCTGGGAGGTTCCTTTTCAATTGCGGAAAGTCCGCCGAACACGAAAAGAGTGATCGATTTCACCGGCAGCTTGTAGTGAAGCGCCACCACGCTATGGCTTACTTCGTGGAAAATCACGGAGGCGAAGAAAAGCAGGCTGGTCACGACGCCCAGCTCCCAGCGCTCCGCCGCCGACCACTTCGGATGCTGTTCCGTGAACTGCATTCCCAGCATCACCGTAATCAACGCAAAGATGATCAGCCAGCTCGCGTGCAGGTAGATCGGAATCCCGAAAATGTGACCGATCTGAAGGCCCGGAGCTCGTTGCGGCTGCGGCATGTGCCTCTCAGCGCGGATTTTATCAGACGGTTGCTTGCGAGTGCTATTTTCCACGCCGTGTTTAGCCGCACACACGTGCGTGCCTCAACGATCGCAGTAAGTGCTTTCCTTTCCAGCAGTCGTTCAAGGGTCGCCCGCTTGCAATCAGCAGATATAGAAAGCGCACGACGAGCACGCGCTTTCGCCCGGCTTTCTCCCAGCCGGAACCATCGCGCCGCTTCTGTTCGAAGGGATGGCGGAAGCCGCGCGGTTTAGCCAGAGGGGGCAACATGAACGGGCTCATCGCATTCGCTGAGGTCACCGGCGCAATCCTCGCATCACTAGGCATCGCGCTCGCTCTGGAGTGGTGCGGTCTGAATGGGCTGATGCGCCTACTGCCGGCGGCGCGCCCCAACTCGACGCGAGGCGAGCGGCAGTAACGCTCTCGTCAGGCATTCGATTGTATGGTTTCGCGCCCATCGAGGAAACGACGCGAGACCGGAGAAATTCCCGGGCCGCCGCGCTTGTTCTGGATTCGGGCGGAAGACGGAACCAGCGCGGCTTTGCTCTGGGATGAGCGCCGGCAAAAACCCTTGCTGGCGACTTCGTCCCGCGTTTTGTGGGAACCGCCTCGCTGCCGCCGCGGCGAGCGCGCTTCTTCGCCGGACGCGGGGCGAAGCCGCCCAGCCGGCGGCCTCTTCAAATCACGAAAGCGCTCTGCGCTACCATCGCTGGCGCGATTGACTCTTTGGCTCTCCCCGCGCAGCCGGCGCCATTGCCCTGAAATGCGTGTGCTACCATCGCAAAAGTCCGGTGTTTTCAGCCCACCGGCCGAAGCGATGAGGCAACCCCTCCGAAATTTTCCCGCGTTGTGGCGCGAGATTTTGTTCGTGTTTTTTGCCGCGCTGGTGGCACGTGGAATCCGCGCGCAATCCGCGCCGCAAGTTCCGGTTCCATGGAACGACGCCGCACAATCGCTGGCCGAAAAAATTGCCTCGACTGTCACCATAGCGCATACGCTCACAATCACCAGCGTTACGGACGTTTCCACCGGAGCTCCCATCGATCTTCAGTGGTTGCGCCAGAGTGTTGAATCAGAGACCACCACCCAAGGTGGCCGTCTCGTCCAATTCGCGATGGGCTCCACCGGCGCTGTGGCTGCCGACGCACAGGTGCAAATCTCCGTCTCGCACAACGTGAATGGGTACCTTTTGATCGCCCAGATCACACTGGGCGGCACGAAACAGATCGTCGTCGCCCCCGTTGCCGCCACGCAAGTCGTTCCCGGCCCTCCCGCAGCCGCGCCCCTGTTGCAGCGAAGAATCGTCTGGCAGCAGGCCGATCCCATTCTCGATTTCGTCGAAGGCGCGCCCGATTCGTCGCACACCCTCTGGTACATCCTCGAACCCGATCGCCTTTCTGCGTATGAATTCAATGACGGCTCGCAAATCCTTCACGTGGAACAGGAATTTTCTCGCCTCTACACCAGCCGCGATGCGCGCGGCCGCCTGACTCTGACCGATCCCACGCACGTCACCGCCTGGGTTGCCGCCGTCCGATGCGATGGTACCTGGAATCCCGGTTTTTCTCTGAACTGCTCGCCCAACGTGGGGCAGGAATGGCCCATGGGAACGGTCAATTGGGCTTTCGATCCGTCGCATAACTATTTCAGCGGCGCGGTCACGCTCTCGGCCGGCATCGTCACACACTATCCGCCCTTTTACTCAGCGGCATTTCCACCCAACGCCACTGGCGGAAGCGCATCGCGCTGGATTTTGGCGGGACTCAATGGACAGGCGCTGTTTTTCACCGGCTCTGCCGAGCCGGCCGCGGCGTTTTTCGGCTGGGGTAGCGATATCGTTTCGCTCAATCCCGCCTGTGGCCATTCGTGGCAAGTGCTGGTCAGCGGTGCGGGCGACTGGACCGAGCCCGATCGCGTCCAGCTTTATCAGATCGGCGACAATCAGGCCAGCGCCGTCGGCGAGCCGCTGCAATTTCCCGGCCCCATATTGAGCCTTTGGCCCTCGGCCGATTTTCAATCGGCGCGAGTGGTGTTTCACAATTTGCAGACGGGGATGTATGAAGCATCGATTCTATCTATCGGCTGCGGCAATTAGTCTGCTGCTCATCGCGGCCATTCGCGCGCGATCGGCGCGACGGCCCGCTTACGGCGGAACTCTGCACGTCGAAATCGGCGCGGCGGTGAATTCGCTCGACCCGTCCGTTGCGGCTGGCAGTGTGGATGAAGCCGAAGCGAAAGCTGAAATCGATGGCCTGATCTACGAGCGCCGCAATTCCGATGGCACGTTCGCGGGAATGTCTGGCTCTGGCCCGTTTCACGTTTCTGCGTGGGATGCCGGAAAGCATGTGACCCTCGCGGCCAATGACGATTACCCCGGTGGTCGTCCGTTCATCGACTCGATCGAAATTCAAATGGGACGCTCCGCGCGCGACCGCATGCTCGATTTGGAAGTCGGCGCCACGGACCTCGCCGAAATTCCCGCCGAGCAGGCTCGCCAGGCGGTGGTCGGCGGCGTGCGCATCAGCGCTTCGCGGCCTGATCGCCTGCTCGCGGTCGTGTTTCTTGCCGGGCGGCCCGCTACTCAGGATCAGCGCCTGCGCCAGGCGCTTTCGGAAGCGATCGACCGTTCCGCGCTCGTCGATTTCATCCTGCAAAAGGAAGGCATGCCAACCGGAGGCTTGCTTCCACAGTGGTCGAGCGGCACCACGTATCTCTTTTCAACCGCTGCGGACGCTGTTGCTTCAAAAGCGCTGCTCGCGCAAATCGGCGGCTTGCACGCTTTCGTATTGGGATATGATTCCGGCGACTCGTTCGAGCAGAGCGTCGCGGAACGGATCGCCGTGGATGCACGCGCGGCGGGGCTAACCGTGACCGTCCAGGGATCGAACGCGGGCCTGCCGGACGCGCGTTTGGTTCGGCTGTCGATGCCGTCTCCGGAGCCGCAGCGGTCGCTGCAAAGTTCGTTGACGGCTCTCGTCCCAATGGCCGGATTGGATACTGTCCAGATTCCGGCGAATGCTTCGGTCGAGCAGATTTATGCGGCGGAACGTGGAGTGATCGACACATACCGGGTCGTTCCGCTGGTTTGGTATCCGCACGTGTTCGGGCTCTCTACTCGGGTGATGGACTGGCGGGCGCCCGATCCCGGCGAAAGCTGGCCTCTCGCGGACGTTTGGCTAAACGGTCCGGCCAGCGACTTGTCGGAAAAGGTACAACCGTGACGTTTCGTTCCAAGCTTTTCTGGATTTTTACGCTGGCGCTCATCGTGTCCGTGGCGCTGATCGCTGCGGGCGTCACCGTGGTCACGCGGCAGGCGTTCGAGACGATGTACGCGCAGCATACCGACGCCCTGGTCGCGCAATTTCAGCGCGAATTCGATCAGCAAAAGCAGGACGTTGCACGCCGCGTGCAGATGATCACCGACGAGCGCGACACCATCCAGATGGCCATCTCGCTCAGTCGCCCGCAGGCCGACGCCTCCATGTATGTGAACGACGCGACCGGCGTCTCGAAGTCGCATCAGCTCGATTTCCTCGATTTCGTCGGAACCGATGGCTCCATTATTTCCTCCGCTGAGAGTCCGGAGCGCTTCGGTTACAAACTCGACTGGCTCACGCAGCCGCAGGATTGGGCGGCGCTTGGCTCGTTCCTGATGAAAATCGATACGCAGAATGGCCCGGCGATTGGCCTGATGGCCGTTTCCACGGTCCGCGTGGGCGACAAGAACTTGTACATCCTCGGCGGCGAGCGCCTTGGCAAGGACTTTCTCGGCTCCTTGGTCCTACCCGCGGGCATGCGCGCGCTGCTCTACCTGAACATGGACCCGAACTTCCAGTCCATGTACCTGTTCGACCAGGATGGCCCGGTGGTCGAGGGTGACCGCTTCGCGCAATTCATCGATCGCGAGCGCGAGAATCCCGCGCCTGAAGTTTTCAAGATCGCTTCCGGTGCCGATCTCGCTCGCACGGAGGAATTCCATGCTCTGCCGTTGTTGGGGCGGCAAAAAGAGCTTCTCGGCGTTCTTCTGGTGGGCAGCTCGCAGCAAGAGATGGTTGGAATCGAGCGC
>JASHWB010000406.1 GCA_030044295.1 Candidatus Acidiferrales bacterium | reverse complement strand
GCCGGATCGATTTCCAGGCCGCGAATCATCGGGCCGGGATGCAGCACCAGCGCATCGGGAGGCGCCAGGCGCAAACGTTCGCACGTGAGCTGATAGCGCAGGATGTATTCGTCGGGCGAGAGCGGTGGTTCGTGCAGGCGCTCCGTTTGCACGCGCAGGACCATGACGATGTCGGCGTCACACAGCGCTTCCTCGATGCAGGTGGTGCAATGGACGTTCGGCGCCATGGCTTCGAACTCGCGTGGCACCCACATGGGCGGACCGCAGAGCGTGATGCGCGCGCCGAACTTGGAGAGTAGGTGGATATTGGAGCGCGCCACGCGGCTGTGAACGATGTCGCCGAGAATCGTAATGTTCCAGTCGTGGAGCTTGCCCTTGCGGTCGCGGATGGTAAGCGCGTCGAGCAAAGCCTGTGTTGGGTGCTCGTGCATGCCGTCACCAGCGTTGAGCACCGGCACGTCCACTCGCTCTGCGATGAATGCTGCGGCGCCAGAGGAGCTGTGTCGAATCACGAAGCCGTCGGGACGCATGGCTTCGAGTGTGTGAATCGTATCGATGAGCGATTCGCCTTTTTTCAGGCTGGAAGCTTCGGCCTGCAAGTTCATGGTGTCCGCGCCAAGGCGCGCGGCGGCGGTGGCAAAGCTGATGCGCGTGCGTGTGGAAGATTCGAAAAACGCCAAGGCGACGCATTTGCCGCGAAGTGCCGCGAGCTTCTTCAGGGGATTTCGCTGGAACTCCTGAAATGGCTTGGCCTGATCGAGAATAAAAAGTATCTCGGCTTGGGTGAGCCCTTCAATTCCGAGCAGATGTGACAGGCGCTGAAGCACAGGTTCCTTTTCCGCTGCCTCCTCAAGTTCGCCGCGCGATCAATCCACGCGATCGACCAGCATAACGCGCTCTTCGCCATCCACTTCCTGGAGGCGAACTTCCACAATTTCCGTGTCGCTGGTCTGAACCGTGCGGCCTACAAACGCAGCCTCCACCGGCAGCTCGCGATGGCCGCGATCGATCAGGACGCACAGGCGGACGCGCCGCGGACGTCCCAAATCGAAAAGCGCGTTCATGGCCGCGCGAATGGTGCGCCCAGTGTAGAGCACGTCGTCCACAACCACCAAATCACGATCGTCCACTGAGAATTCGATGTCGCTGGAATGCAGCACAGGCTGCGGGCCGACGGTGGAGAGGTCGTCGCGATATAGCGTGATATCCAGCGTGCCGACGGGAATATCCGTGTGCGCGGATTCGCGCATCAGCTTCGCCAAACGCTCCGCGAGGGGCACGCCACGGCGGCGCACACCCAGCAGGGCCAGATCGCCGCTTCCTACGCTTTTTTCGAGAATTTCATGAGCCAGCCGCTTGAGCGTGCGGCTGATTTCGTCGGCCGAGAGGAGCTGTCTCTTTTCGACGACGCGCATCGGGCGCTTTATCCTAGCATAGACGCTAGCGCACGTACGGCCAGAATTGGTGAACCGCTCTGAGAACCCTCTAACTTGACCGGCGTGCTAAACTCCTGTCAGTGAGTTCGCCCGAGTTGGCACGTAGCGCCGACAGGCCATCGGGGGTTGACCTCCGAGTTTCGGTCGGTACTGTCCGCCTTAAGAATCCCATCATTGCTGCTAGCGGGACGTTTGGATACGGGGTGGAGTTTGCCCATCTCGTTGACCTGAATTCGTTGGGGGGCATTGCCGTCAAAGGGCTATCGCTCGAGCCCATGGCCGGCAATCCGAGCCCAAGGATGTGCGAAACAAGCAGCGGGATGGTAAATGCAATCGGCCTTCAAAATATCGGCGTCCGCGCATTTGTGGCCGAAAAGCTGCCGGAGCTGCGGACATACGGTACAGCCATTCTGGCAAACGTCTTCGGCAAGACGGTCGAAGAGTATGTAGAGGTCATCCGGATACTTAACGATGCCGAGGGCCTAGCGGCGTACGAACTTAACATCTCCTGCCCCAATGTGAAGCAAGGCGGAGTCGAGTATGGTACGGACCCAGTACTTGCCTCGGAGGTCGTTTCTTCAGCCAAGCGCTCGTCAAGCCGTCCACTGTGGGTGAAGTTATCTCCCGTCGTTGGAAATATTAGAGTTATCGCCAGAGTGGTCGAGGAATCTGGCGCTGATGCAGTTGTTATAGCGAACACGTACCCCTCATTGTGTCTAGATCCACACACCCGTAGGTCCCGCCTTGGCAGTACGACCGGCGGGTTGTCCGGTGCAGCGATAAAACCTATAACCATGAGGCTGGTTTACGAGGCGAGCCAAGTGATTCAGATCCCGATTATTGGACTTGGCGGGATCGATAGCGCGGCAGACGCGGCTGAGTATATGGTCGCGGGAGCCTCGGCGGTAGAAGTCGGGACCGCGCATTTCGTGGACCCGCGAGCGTCTGAACAGCTCGTGAGCTCACTCGAAAAATGGTGTAGGGAAGAAAATCTATTTGAAATCAGCAACTTACGGGGATCTATCAGGTCTTGAACGGATTGCCTACCGGCCCCGTAAGAAGGTATAATTGGCTGATTCAAATGAGGATAGAGCTGCCAATGAGAGCTAAATCGTTCGTGGTTCTAGAATCAGTATTTTTAGGATTGGGTATGCTTGTCCTTAGCCCGTCGGCAAATCCTACAGCCGTCAGCCGGGGCAGCATCCCCTCACACACGCAAGCGGTCCAGCCCTCTGCTTCCCATAAAGAAACCGGCCCGAACGCCCAGCCCAAACCGCTGGCGGTCTGGGATTGCATCTCCAGCTGGTACGGAGAGGATTTCGACGGT
>JASHWB010000034.1 GCA_030044295.1 Candidatus Acidiferrales bacterium | reverse complement strand
CGGTAGCGGCGCCAATGCCGCGCGGCGGGACGTTGAGCACGCGAAGCAGAGCGATGTTGTCCTCGGGATGAAAGAGCAGGCGCACATACGCCAGCGCGTTGCGCACTTCGGCGCGCTCGTAAAAACTGAAGCCGCCAACCACGCGATGGCGAATGCCGAGCCGCCGCAGAACTTCCTCGAACGAACGCGACTGCGCGCCGGTGCGATACAGCACGGCAACGTGCGCGCTGGGATCGTCGTTAACGATCGAGGCGATCTGCCCGCAGACGAAGTCGGCTTCGGCAGTCGAGTCTGTCGCCTCGAAAAATTGCAAAGGCGCGCCGGAGCCGGCCGTGGCGCGCAAAGTCTTGCCTAGGCGCTCGGAGTTGTTCTGGACTACGGCCGCGGCCGCATCGAGAATCGTCTGGGTGGAGCGGTAGTTTTCTTCCAGGCGGATGATTTTCGCGCCAGGAAAATCTTCGGTAAAGCGCTTAAGATTGCCCGCGCGCGCTCCGCGCCAGCCGTAGATCGACTGGTCTTCGTCACCAACCACGCAGACGTTTTTCTTCGGCCCCGCGAGCAGACGCACCAGCTCTTCCTGCGCGCTGTTGGTGTCCTGAAATTCATCGACCATGGTGTACTGAAAGCGACTATTCCACGCAGCGCGAACATCTGGATGCTCGCGAAGCAGCTTCACGGCGAGTAGCAGCAGATCGTCGAAATCGACGGCGGCGGCGCGGCGTAGCGTCTCTTCGTAGGCCGCGTAAATCTTCGCGACGTCTTCGCGCTCAGGATTGCGCGCTTGCGCGGCTTGGGACGCCATGTCGTCCGGCGTGATCCCGTGATTTTTGGCGTGGCTGATTTGCGCCCGCACGCTGCGCGGCGGGTAATCCTCCGCCGAGAAATCCAGCTGCAGCAGAGAGCGTTTGACGGCGGAGGTTTGGTCGTCGTCGTCGTAAATGGCGAAATCGCGCGGCAGGCCGAGGTGGCGCGACTCGCGCCGCAGCAGGCGCGCGCAGAAACTGTGGAAGGTGGAGACCCACATGTCGGAAGCGTCTCGCCCCACGGAGCGCAACAGATCGGAAATGCGTTGCTTCATCACGTCCGCGGCTTTGTTCGTGAAGGTGACGGCAACAATCGCGCCCGGTGGCACGCCGCGCTCGATCAGGTAGGCGGCGCGATAGGTGATCACGCGCGTCTTGCCCGTGCCGGCACCTGCTAACACGAGCAGGGGGCCGTCGGTGGCGAGAACAGCTTCGCGCTGGCGCTCGTTCAATCCGGAAAGAAGCGAGGAGGTTGGAGAAAAATTGGCCAAGAGCGAATTTTAGCCGAGAGTTCGCCATTGAGCAATTTGCGTCCTGCACTGTTCGAAGAGTTGTGGAAAAAGTCTGTTACAATCGCCGCGTTCCCAGGGAGGAACTTTCCTCAAAATGCAGCAGACCGTGAAGCTGCCGCGCTGGCTTCAGAGGTTAGTGGCGACGTTGGGGGGCGGCGGCATCTTCGTGGTTGCGTTTCTGGACTCCTCGGTATTGTCCTTTCCCTTTGTCACGGACGCGCTGGTAATCGAAAGCTCGATTCAGCGGCCTGCGCGAATGCCGTATTACTGCGCGATGGCGGCGATTGGGTCGCTGGCAGGGTGCGTGTGGCTCTACCTGCTGGCGAAAAAAGGCGGCGAGGCTTATTTTCACCGGCACGCCCGCAAAGGGAAAGACCGGATCAGTGGATGGGTCCGGCGGAATGCATTCCTCAGCACGTTCATTCCCGCGATTCTGCCTCCGCCATTTCCATTCAAGGTTTTCGTGCTGGCGGATGGCGTGTTTCAGGTGCCGCTGCGAACGTTCGTGACCGCGCTGCTGGTCGGCCGGGGCCTGCGGTACTTTGTCGAAGGGGCCCTGGCCGTGCGCTATGGCCCGGTGATTCTGCGATTCGCGCTCTCGCACCAGACGATGCTCGCTGCCACGGTATTCTTGACGTTAGTGATTCTCTACGTGGCGGGGCGCTGGATGTTCCGCGGGCCGCGCGTGCATCTATAGCCAGGCGCGTCCATCGCTCGCGCTCCCGCAAAGTGACGAGCCACGTTTCCCGCCACATTTTCGCGTTTTCTAGGGATTTGGCGAGGAGGCGAAGAGGAATTGCTGATTCAGGATGTGCAGGTGGCTATCGAAATCGACGCGGACGAAAACATTGGCCGGATCGAGATCATTGGACGCGAAGCGCAGGTCGTGGATTTCGAAGCGGTAACCATCCTCCAGCGGAGATACGGTAGCAACAGGCATCGTCGCGTAGGAAAGAAAGCGCCGCGCGTCGGCGGTTTTCCGGCCGGCTTCGAGGACGGCGGAATCGTCGGGTTTGAAGTGCGTGCGGCTGCGATCAGGATCGAAATCGGCGCTGGGCGCTAGCGACACATCAAGTTCCTCGACGGTGTTGTCCGTTACAGCCACGCCGCGCCAGTCGAAGGGCGAAGTCGCATCGGGAAACGCCGCCGCCGATAGGGCGATGCGGTCGTGAAACTCGTGCGACATGAGCAGATCGGTGGCTTGACCGCGCAAATGCCACCGCCAGCCAAAATAGACCACCAGCAGAAGCAGGGTGATGATCGCGGCGCGTGCCCCTCCGCGGCCTTTGCGCCGGTCGCCCACTTCCTCGTTGACCAGACGGAAAAGCAGCGGCAGCAGCAAGCCCGCGACCAGGATCAGCAGAACCCACGGATCGAGATTTCCGTCGAGGCTCCAGCGATACCAGCCGGAACGAAAAGGCCAGAGCAACTGAACGCCGACGCCGCTGGCTATATCGAGAAGAATGTGGCCCGCGATTCCGATGGCGCAGACTGCTAACGCAGCCAAGAACGAGAGGGGCGGATACTTTTTGTCCTGCGTAACGTGAGATTGCGGCCACTTTTTATCCAAAACGCAGAAGATCGCGGCGCTCGCAAAGGCCAGCAGCGCGCCACCGGCCAGCGAGTGGAACAGCGTGCGATGGAAGCGGAGAAAAGCGCCTGGACCCGCGAGGTAGCTGGCGTAGTCGAGATCGGGCGCGATGCCGGCGGTGACGAGCATGGCCAAGCCGAAGCGCGGCAGCCAGCGGTCGCCCGACTTCCCGAGAGCCAGCGAAGTGAACGCGTGCGTAAACGGTTCCATGGAATTGCGGCGAAGCCCCACTACTCCGCGGGCCCGCCTGCCGCGTGCCTGCCGGGCAGGATGGGACGGGCAGGGATCAGCAACGAAAGCGCGTCAGGCACGATGCGAAAAGAAAGTGGCAGCCGTCCCACGGGCTCGCCGTCCACCTGAGCGTACACCGGATGCTCTCCGGCGGGCTCGCAAATCGAGTGGTCCGCTTTCCAGGCATCGATGCCTTCACGCGTTCGCAGCTTGCCCATCCAAAGCGCGGGCAGGCACGAAGCGTAGGCGAAACGGCTGTTCTTCGCGTACGTAAGAAATTCGAAGTTATCTTCGAAAAGATCCGCGCCGATAGTGATCTTAAACGGACCGCCATAGTGCTTCGTGCGGCCGACGACGATGATGGTTGCCCTGCGCTCCTCGCCATGCGACTGGATGCGCATTTCGGCGAAGTTGTAGCTCATCAGCTGGCGGAAACCTTCGGCCCAGTACGCCAGAACTCCGGTGTGTTTCTTCAGCCCCGCATGAACACCGTTCACAATCGCGCCATCGGGGCCCGCGCCGGCCACGGAAAGAAAGTAGCGACCCTCGCGGGGCAGGGCGGCGGAAACGTTGCCATCCAGCGGCACCGCGATGCCCAGCGCGATTCGTCGAACGACCGCGTTGGGAATCATCCGCGCGGCGTGCGGAATGTCCCACGGAATGCGCAGCTCTTTCGCGAGAATATTCGCCGTCCCCGCGGGAAGAATGGCCATGGGCGTCTGGCTTCCGGCGAGGCCGTTGACGACTTCATTGATTGTTCCGTCGCCGCCGCAGGCGATCACCATGCCGCGCCGCTGTTCTACGGCATGCCGTGCGATCTGCGTGGCGCTATTCGGCGCGAATGTGGGCGCGAGCTCCGTGGTAACGCCCGTTTCTTTCAGAATTCGGACGGCTTGCTCGATCTCCCCGAAACGGCGCCCGCGGCGGCGGCCGCTGGTCGGGTTGTAGATCAGCAGAGCGTCTTTGATATCGTTCGGCACGATCGAGGTCCTAAAGGCGCACTCCAGGGGCATTGTATACTACACGGCGACTGGGCTGGCCGTATCCGCGCGGCCTGGCGCCCCACGAGGCAAGCATGGCTTCGACGAAAACCTCTCATTCCGGCGGCCTCGCCAAAGATATCGAACGCCTGCGCGAAGAAATTCGCCACCACGAATACCTCTATTT
>JASHWB010000405.1 GCA_030044295.1 Candidatus Acidiferrales bacterium | reverse complement strand
GGCAACACGAACTTCGTAGTCACCCATGGTCAAGCACGACGTGCATTGCGAAGCCGGCCTGTACATAATCTGAAGCGGACCGTAATCGGGCCGGCGATATTGCATATCCGCGGCGACGCCTACGACCTCGACCGTGTAGTCCGGCCCTTTGCCGTTGCGGTCGTTTTCGCGAAATCGCAGCCCAACCGGATTCGCGTTTCCGAAAAGCGTTTCCGCCATCGTTTTGCTCAGAATCGCTACCGGAAGTGAACTTTCTGTGTCACTATCATTGAAATCGCGGCCCGCCAGCATCGGAGTCCGCCTCGTGCGGAAAAAATCGGAAGAAACAAAAATGTTGTAAGAACCTGCGTGCCGTTCGGCGCTGCCGCCTTCGCCTACGGTCACTTTTGTGAGATATGGCTGCGAAGATGGCCGCGACCACGACGCAGATACGACGCCCGGCACGGAGCGAAATTCTCGCAGCAATTCCTTCCCCACGAATGCATTGCGCTCCTGACTTTCGCCGGATCCCTGCCAACCCGGCTGAACCAGCAAGACACCCTTCGGGTCATAGCCGAGATCTGCTGTCAGAAACGCGTGCAGCGTCCGCGCCAGCAAGCCCGCGCTGACCAGCAGCGCCATCGACAGTGCAACCTGCAAGACAACGAGAAGTGAATTCGAAAATCGATTCTGACGCTTTCCGGTCGTGACGCCATGGTTCATCGCTGAATAAATGGAAACGCCGGTCGCGCGCATCGCCGGAGCTAGCCCGAATAAAAGCGCGCACGCAAGCGTGATGCCTATAGCAAATGCAATGAGTCTCGAATCCCAGGATAAATTGAGGGAAAGCTGATCGTCAGGCCACGAAAGCGCCCAAAGCAGCGCTTGGGTTCCCCAGTGTTCGATCATAACCCCCACAGATGCCCCGATCAGCGAGAGCACAACGCTTTCGGTCAGCAGTTGCCGGACCAGCCGCCACCGTGTCGCGCCCAGCGCCAGCCGCGTGGCGATCTCGCCCTGCCGCTTCGTTGCTCGCGCCAGCAGCAGATTGCCGAGGTTCGCGCACGCGATGATCAGCGCGACTGCGGCCATCGCCATCAACAGCAGCATCACGTCGATGTTCTCAAGCCATCTGTCGGGCGCTCCATTCGCGATCGACCGCGCCACTGTTCCTGCGGAAAAACTCGATCGCTTCGCCGGATTCTTAGGATCTAACGACAGAGCCCTGGCTAACTGCGGCCCGAGAACGTGCAAGCCCGCACTCGCTTGGCTCACGCTCATTCCCGGCTTGAGCCGCGCGATGATGGTGATTATTGTCGCTCTCGAATCCAGTGATGGCGTCTGCTTCCCGTATATCACCGGATAATCCTGGTACGTCCTTTCTGCTTCCAGCGGCATGAAGATTTCGGTCGTCATGCCGGTAACAACGCCGGAAAAAGATCGAGCGGCCACTCCAACGATTTGGAACTCGTGCCCATCCACCAGGACTGTCTGGCCGATTATATTTTTCGATTGACCATACAATCGCCGCCACAATCCGTATCCCAGTACGCAGACGGGCACCGCGCCAGTCCGATCATCCGAAGCCTGCAATACGCGGCCGAACGCAGCTGAGACGCCAACGGTCTGAAAGTACTCTCCAGAAACGTACATGCTGGAGACTTGCTGCTGTTGTTTGCCGGCAATGATGGTGGAAGCGCCAGCCCAGCTATAAGGGTTATGAAGAGCCGCAACGCTCGCGAAAATATCTTGCCGCTCTTGAAACGCTTTCCACTCCGCGTACGAATATGCTTCCTCCCCGACGAGTTGGCCCCCCACGTTGACCAACTGCTCCGGATGCAACACCGGCAGCGGCCTGAACGCCAGCGCATACATCACCGAAAAGATGGCAGTGGTTGCGCCAATGGCCAAGGCGAGAGACAAAACGGCGATGAGCGTGAAGGCTGGGGACTTGCGCAGCATGCGCAAGGCAAAACGGAGATCCTGCGAGAGCGCTCCCATGTCACGGCACCTCTTTAACAGTCAAAGGCAAGCGCGGCGATTGTACCGCCGGTGAAATGGCAGATTCCAAGGGGAGTTGGTAATCGGCTCATAGGAGTTACCCCAGCCCTGCTGATTCCGCTATCTAAGCTCTGCGGCGTTGCGAACCACCTAAACGTTTCGCTCGCGTGCTCGATGGCTGAACCTATCGCGCCTCGAGCTCCGGCAGCGCCGCCTCGGCCGCCGCGGGCTTCGAGATTCCCGCAGTCCGCTGCAGCAATCCGCCGGCTAGGCTCAGCAATGGCAGCGACGCAAAAAACGTCAAGTGGTACCACAGCGGAAATTTGTGCCATATCGAGATGTGCGACGGCAGGAACATCGCCAGAATCAGCACGCCCGTGGCGAGCGGAGACTTGATTCTCTCTTTTGCCACCAGCGCTACCGCAAAACCGGAAACCAGCGAACTAACCCCGCTCTCCAACAACCGCATAATCTTCATCGGCAGCTTGAACACCAGCGACTTTTCGACTAACGCGTACTCGATCCACAATTTTCGCATTGCAATATCACACACCGTGACGACCACCGTCCACACAACCAACCCGGCGACCACGGCGAGAATGATTCTCATCACTCGCCGTCCTGAGCCGTTTTTCACAGCATGCTCTGCTCTATTTTCCGGCATCTCCAGCCTCCAGCGTCCAACCGCAAGCCTCTAGAACGCCACATCCTTAATATGCGTCGCGATGAACCAGCTATTCCCCCAGGGATCGCGCACGCCCGCGCTGCGGTCCCCGTAGGGTTTGTCGCTCGGCGCTTCAATCGTCGTCGCGCCCGCGCGCAACGCCTGCGCGTACACCGCATCCGTGTCGGGCACATACAAATGCAAATGGCACGCCGACGGCTGCCATTCCCCATGCGCCTCGCTGAATTCGAGCGTGTTGTCGCCAATGCGAACCGTCGCGTGCGCGACCGTGCCGTCCGGCGCGTTGTGTACGCCTTCCGTCTTTGCTCCAAACGCCTGCTCCAGGAATGGAGCCATCTTCGCCGAATCGCGCAGGAACAAGTACACCTGAATCGCATTCATCTGCCCCGGGAACGCCGTATACGTTTTCGGTGTGGCGATGAACCACGCGTTGCCAAACGGATCCCTCACGCCCGCTTCGCGGTCTCCATAAGGCTGATCGACTGGCGCGTGCGTCGAAATCGCTCCGGCCTCGATCGCGCGCGCATACGTCGCATCCACATCGTCCACGTAATAATGAAGCGCCACGGGCGAGGGCCCGTACTGCTCGTTTCCATCGCTCATCTCGATCATTGAATTGCCAACCTTCACTTCCGCATGCATGATTTTCCCGCTTGGAACCGGCACGCGGCCCTTTTCCTCCGCCCCAAACGCTTCCTTCAGGAAATCGATGAACTTCGCCGCGCCGCCCACCAGAATGTACGGCGTGATCGTGCGGAATCCTTCGCGAATGTATGGAACGGCCTTCGCCGCACCCGTCGCACCGCTTTCTGCCCTGCTCACTCCCG
>JASHWB010000033.1 GCA_030044295.1 Candidatus Acidiferrales bacterium | reverse complement strand
CGTACTGATTCACGTCGCGCGCAATGGCGTCCTGCGCCGCGCGCTTGATTTCCTCCGGAGCGGCAAAGTCGGGAAAACCTTGCGAGAGATTTACCGCGCCATGATGAATGGCCAGGCGCGTCATCTCACGGATCACCGACTCGGTGAACCGTCCCGCCTTCTCGGAGAGCTCCGGCCTAGTCGCCGTTTTTGTGGTGTTCACGGGATTCACGCTTCGCGAGATATAGCCGCCGGTAGATGGCCGCGTTGCGCTCCACGATTTCGACGTAATCGCGCGTCTGCGAAAACGGAATGGAGTCCACGAATTCGGCTGGCTCGCGGTAGTTCTGGCCCGCGGTCCATTGCGTCACGCGATCTTCGCCGGCGTTATAGGCGGCCAGTACCTCTTCCAGACTCCCAAATTGCTTCCGCAGATTGGCAAGATAAGCCGTTCCCAGCCGCACATTGTAGTCCGGTTCGATCAGTCGCGTTTGCGAAAAGCCCAGTCCCTGCTGGCGCGCCAGCGTTCGCGCCGTGTACGGTTCGAGCTGCATCAACCCCATCGCATTTGCATAGGACACCGCCTCGGGATCGAATGCCGACTCCTGATGAATCAGGCCGGCAACGATCATCGGATCGAGCCCTTTGCGGGCGGACCAATGGTAGATCGAACTTTCGTACGGTAACGCGTAGGCGGCCAGCCAAATCGCGCGCGGCACGTCGGCGAGCGGCCGCGATTCAAGCTGGGGATACAGCTCGCGCGTCAGGAGGATGGCCTCGCCGACGCGCTTTGCCCGCACCGCCTCCTGAGCAGCTTCGAGCAAGAGCTTCGGTTGGTGGCTCGAGGCGTACGCGGCGCGCAATTCCATCACTGCCGAGCTATCAAATGCGATCGACCGCAGGGCCGCTGCACGAGCCCGGCGAATGTCGACTTCAGCGGACGGGGGATCGTCCATCGACAGGTGCGCCGGAATTGGCGGAATCAAGGCGAGCAGGTCGTCGGCCGCTTTCTCTTTCGGTCCGCGCCCCAGCACGCGCATGCGCGCGGCAGCGAGATTGGCAAAATACATCTGCGAGAAGCGAGTTTCGAGCTTCGTGTAGAAGGCTCTCGCCCGGGCGGGTTCGTGCGCTTCTTCGGCGAGACGCCCCAGCCAGTATAGGGTGTCCGGCGTGTATTGCGAATTTGGGAAACGCTTCAGGTGGTCTTCAAGTTTGCTGGTTGCATCGGGATCGCGCTTCAGCACGGATGTCCAGGCGACGCGCCAAGCGGCTGCATCCGCATTCGGTGATGACGGGAATTGTGTCGCGAGCTGTGCGTAATACGACGCGGCTTTGTCGCGCTGCAAGTTCACCCAATAAAAATTGCCAGCCAGGAAGAAGGCGCGCTCCGTCCCATCGCTGGAGGGTGCACGAGCCGCCGCGGCTTCGACAGCCGCGACCAATTGCGGTTCATTCGCCGCGCCGCGGTAGTAGTCGGCCAGCGTGTAATCGCGCTCCGCGTCCACATCCGGATCGGCGATTTTCAGTGCCGCGAGAGCGGAAGGGTCGCCGCCCATCTCCACGCCGCATTCAGCGATGCGAACTTGCGCCCGCTCCACATCCGTGCCGGAAAGCGAGGACAACAGCTGATTGTATTCATCGTGCGCGTCACTCCAGTCCTCGGCTTCGAAGAGTTTCCCCGCACGCGCCAGGCGATCTTCGACCGGGATTGGCTGCAACTGCAGGCCAAGCGACGCGCTCAAACTGGAAAGCTTCCCTTCCGCTTCGCGCGCCTGTTCGCTCAGCGGGAACCGGCTATAAACCAGTTTGTAATCTGCGGCCGCATCGAGCCTTTCGCCCGCTTGCTCGCGGAGTTCGCCGCGCAGGAGGAGCAGTTGCGCCGATTTTTCCGTTCCCGCATACGCATTTAGCGCAGCAACGCCGTCAGCCGGCTGATTCGCAGCCAGAGCCGCTGTGCCCAACGATTGCAGAGCCTCCTCGGTCATCACGGAATAGGGGTATTGCGCGCGGAGTTCGTCGAGCTCCTGCAGCGCGTCCGCATTGTGATTCAAAGCGAGATTGGTCAGTCCTTGCCAGTAGAGGTCGTAGTCCCCGAGCAGCGCATCGCCCTGAGCCAGATCCAGCCATTTCGCGGCCTTGTCAAAATCGCCGCTCTGGTAATCGTAGTAACCGAGGGCAAGCGCGGCACGCTTCCCTAGGACGCCGGAGGCTTTCCGTTCCGCAATTTCGCTCAGCTGCGCGTAGGCCCATTTGGAATTCTTGTCGTGAAGGACGCGCGCGAGCGATTCGAGGCGTGCCGTGCCGGTGCCGGATTCATGCGCGGGCGCAGCAGGGGGCGCATGCTTCGACTGCGCGAGGCAACTGGCGCAAGCGAGCAGCGCAATTCCGGCGGCGCGCGCAAACCGGCGGGCCGTATTCATCGGAGCGTCCTAGTGCCGCAGGACCGGCGAAGGATAGGGATATTCGCCGAGGGCTTTACTATCACCCTCGGCGAGGATTTCCACCATCCATCGATGAAAGTAGTCGACCGGGTGGTCCAGTATGGCGCGGAAACGGCGATCGTATTCCTTGCGGGCCTTATCAAGATCACTTCGCAACCGATAGCAGATGTCCTTGTTTTCGCGGCCCAATCTTACATCCTTTGGCCGCAAAAGTTTTATGTCTTGCATGGCAACTTTCGCCACGCGATTGGCTCGCCGGTGCAATTCTTGCAGCTCCGACGAAAGACTTTCGACTTCGAATGCCCGCTCCGTTTGGTGCGCTGCGGACGCTGCTGTTTCGGCCCGCGCCCCCACGGGAACGAGGGGCGTCTCTTCCGCCCATTCCGATTCAGGCTCAACTGTTGCGCTCGCGGAAGCCGCAACAGACTCCGGCTCGGCGACGGCAGTTTGCGCCGCCACTTCTCCCTCTGGCGCTTCCACCGTGGCATTCCCATCGCGAGGATTCAGGGCGACCGCGACGAAATTCGAAAGCACCGATAGCCCAGCTGCCAGCGCCGACGCCGCGGTTTGCGCTCTCAGCATGGCCGGCAAAGCGTTCGTTGGACGGCTCGAAGAACACGACGCCACCAAATCCGCATACGCTTGATGCAATTCGTCGGCAGTCCGTTGTAAAGGCGCCAAATTGTCGCGCAACGCACGCGAAACGGCGTCTTCCAGCGCTCGTTCGAGCGGCTTTTGACGGTCGGTCAAGAAGGTGGACACCTCTTGGCGATTATGGAAACCGCGATAGAGGGTGTCAACTGAGATTGCGACGGCGCGTTCCTAGCTCGCGCATCGCGACTTCAAGCGGAGTTACCCGCAATCCTTATCGGGAGTCCGACACTAGCTGAGGCCGTGTTCGCTGTCCCATTTTGGTGCTGCGCGTAATAAACTACCTCGCTAAACTGTGCGACCGGGACTGTGTGCGATACACGCTCTTCGTGTGCTGCGCGCGGGCTCCCAAAGCGAAACGAGATGATGCCGACGATCGAAGAAATCAAGAAGTCGCTCAGGCTGGAGCCACTGCCGAACGAGGGCGGCTTTTACGCGGAGACGTACCGGTCATCATTCGACGTGCCTGCGAGTTCTCTGCCTGGAGGCTATTCGGGAGGTCGCAGTCTCGCCACGGCGATCTATTTTCTGCTGACGGCGGATAATTTTTCCGCGATGCACCGGCTACGCGGAGACGAGACATACCATTTCTATCTCGGTGATCCCGTGGAAATGCTGCAGCTGAATCCGGATGGGACGGGCGAGCCGATTTTGATTGGGCCCAAGATCTAATCTGGAATGCGCCTGCAGCACACAGTGCGGGGCGGCTGCTGGCAGGGTTCGCGCGTGGCTCCTGGCGGGAAATTCGCGCTGCTGGGCACCACCATGGCGCCGGGG
>JASHWB010000404.1 GCA_030044295.1 Candidatus Acidiferrales bacterium | reverse complement strand
AGAGCAGTGGAGCAGCGTTCTCCGGGAACTACGCCTTCAATCAAGACGGAACCTATCAAACAGCAGGCGGCTCAGGCTTCTTCTTCGACCTGATCGGCCAGGCTCTGTCGGACGGTAATTCGAAGTTGACCGGCAACGCCGATTTCAACGATCTAGGAAATACCGGCCAGAACGCAAACGATACGATCAGTGCTACGTTTGCGCCTGATCCCGCTAACGCCGGCCGGTTCACGGCTCAGCTTGGCATTACGGGAAACGGCGCGACAACCAACGAGACCATCACTCTCTATCAGGCGGGCGACAATTTGCTATTCCACGTCGATATGGACTCGCCGAGCGCAGGCGTTGGGAATACAGCTGTCGGCGTTTTCGAAAAGCAGCAATAGCCGTTCACATCTAACCGGCGGCGCGGCTCATCGGGTCGCGCCGCCGCACTTTCTCCATCCGTCGAAGCAAACGTCCCTATTTTCGCCCCCAACGGTAAGCCACTCCCGCCGATATACGTATCGACCCGCCGTTCGCTTTCGTTCCGGCGAAATTCGCGCCTCCAAAGTCGCCTTCGATCAGCCGTATCGACCAGCGTGGCGACTTATTCCACTCAAGACCCACGCCGACTTCCCACGCCTTCACATCGTAGCTGTAGGTTTGCGTTGCAGCTCCCGCAAAAGCCGGATACGTGGTGCTTTCGCGACCCAGTCCGAACAATGCGTGCCCGAAAAGCGTCACTCTCCGGTGCCCGAAGGGATAGAGGTCCGGCCCCGCCATCAACGTGTATACATGCGAGTTTCCCAGGAGTATCCCCCGGCTTTTCCACGTGCTCGTCCCTTCGGCTTCCACGCCCAGCCAATGAAAGAAATTCCGGTCCACCGATGCGTAGAACCCATTGAAGTATGGCTTGGCCCCGTCGGATCTTTCATAATTCGAGCGCGCCGCGTACCCGGCGGAAAGTTCCCATCGCGGAGTAATCGGCGGCGTTTTCTTCTTTGGCGGCGCTTCGGACTCCGGCGCCGACGTGGGGACGGACTGTTGCTGCTGTGCTGAACCCTGATCTTGCGCAATCACCGGAGCAACCGATAGCAACAGCAGACCGCCTAGCGCCACGAGCTTTCGCATCTACACGATCCTCCTCTGGCCCTTTCGGAAGCCGAAGCTTGGAAGCCGGTAAACTCGCCGGGGTTGGTTCGCCAGACGCGCAGCATGCCAGCGAACCAGAAGGTCTCGCAAGGAATATCACAGAAGCCGGGGCCAGAAGAAAGACAAAAGCCGGCCAGAGCGGGCGATGAACTCCTTGACTACAGATTGGCCGGAGCGCGCGCCGTGGCTCGCCCCGTCGCTACCTCAGCTTCGATCAAATCGCAAAGAGCGCCGATTCGCGAAATGTCCTCATGCGCACGCACGCGGCGCACCGGGACCGATCCGAGCAACCGGCCCAGCAAGGCAAATTCTCGTCCCCGCAATTCATCGTCGAGCAAGAGGTTCCCATACGTGTTGGCCACCAACCAAATCATTGCTTCGCGCGTTGCAATGCTCTCCAGGAGCGGCGCGTCGCCGCCGCGCTCGTGCAGCAAGAAAAGAGACTCCAGCAGAGCGGGCTGCTCCGCGAATTGGCGCTCGCTTGCGCGCAGACGCACCATGCGCTTCGGAAAATTCGGCGAAAATGCCGCAAAGTCCCGTTCCGCCCCGTAGAGCGCCTCCACCGATTCCGGCCACAGGGAGAGATATGGATACGCAGGAGCCACGTAGAATGCTCCATCGCGCTCCGCGAGCGCGACGATATCGTCTGAAAGCACTGCATACCCGCGCAACACCAGCGCGGCCGCCAATGTCGATTTCCCGGCTCCGGCAGGCCCCACGAAAACAGCCGCTCTCCCCGCCTGCTGCACCGCGCTGGCATGTAAGCAGGCGACTCCTCGCCATCTCAGCAAATACCCAAGGATCGGACCTAACATATAGCTCGCCGCATCCTCAAACGAAGAATTTTCCGTCCAGCGCGACCACACTTCGCCGCCCTTCACGTCCACCCAAAATTGCGTGCCGTCCTCGTAATCGATCCGGAGCAGCGCGCCGTTCTGCGTTTTCCAAATGCGTTGGACCGGCTCGCCGGTTTCGGTTTGGATATCGCTTGCAAACATGAGTTCGGCACCGCGTTCGGCCAGTTGGCTGGCGGCTGGTGGAGCGGCGCCAAAATGCAGCCGCAGGTCCGCGTCGGTGAGTTGTTCAGGCGAGGCTTCAATTCCCGGTAGGGCGAAGTTCGAGCTGACGCGCAGCCCGAAAATGATGTAGGGAAAATCCAATTTCGCGTCGTGGTCGGGAACTATGCAGTCCTGCGTTTGCCAGCGACTGTCCCACCGTCCAGATGGCGGCGGTTGCCGAGCGTTTTGGTGACGTCCCGAACGGTGCCATAGACCGTGAGCACGGGCGATGCGTACACCTTCTTCTTGGGCTCAGGCTTCGGGGCCTTATCCATTCCCGACCTCCGCCATGAAGTTATACCGAATGGCTCGTGAGTGCCGCAACCAAAAGTTCAGGCACAACGGCCGCAGGCCCAGCTCCAACGATGCCGCCGAATCTTCTGCTGCAGGCATCCTATACGAAGCGCGTTGCACGAAATGCTCCGTCTCGTCAGCCCACTGCAACGCGACCTCCGGTATCGCTCCTGTTTCACGCAGACCTTCCTTGACTGGCTCGCCTGGCAGCGGCGTTTTGGGCCGCCGCCGAATTTTTTCCGGCAAATGCCCGATCATCGCCGCTCGCAGCAAACTCTTCTGGAACGACCACGGAAATGGAGGAATCGCCAGGATGTAATCGACGATGCGCAAATCGAGAAAAGGGTAGCGCATCTCGACGGTCGACCGAGTGACGCCGGGGCTTGACAGTTCAAACATAGCCGTCCAGTTCGGCAGGTGCATTGACGCGTGCGCTCTGGGCTTTGAAGGATGAGCCGGCTCAACGCGCGGCCCGCAACCTTCGCGCCACCGCGCCTTCGCCCGTACGCGCTTGGCGAAATCCGGAGCGAGCCAGTTCGGAACCGGATCCGTATTAACTGCGGCCCGCAGGCGCTGCCGAATTCCGCGCCACGGAAAGTGCCTGACGCGCAGAAATCCCGCCGTATCAACGCACAATCTGCGCCACTCGTGGTTCCTGACCAAATAGCGCACATAGGGCAGCATTTGAAACTTCATCAAGTTGTCCGCGCCCTCGCCGTCGAGGGCAATGCGGCAATCTGCCGCCACTGCCCGGAATTGGTCGAACGCCCCAGCCATCAGTGGATCGTCAACGGGCTCGGGCCAGTGTATTTCGGGATCGCCCCACCGCTCGAATGGCCGCAGGCCATCCATCGGCAGACATCGAATGGGAATGCCCAAGAACGCGGCCACTTCACGCGCGTGCTCGCCGTCGCGGTCCTTGAGCGTTTTTTCGTAGGTGACCGTGTACGCCCGCAGTTTCCCGGCCTCGCCCCGCTCCGGCGATAGCTCACGCGCCGTCGCGGCCAGGCACGAAGAGTCCAGCCCGCCGCTCAACATGATTCCTGCGCGGCCGCCTCGCAGCCGGTCCGACACCGCTTCGCGCAGCAGTATCTGGAAATGTTCCACGTACTGATCGCTGTGCTTATAGCGGATATGTCCATCAATCGGAACCGACCAGTAGCGCCCGATCCGCAGCCCGTCCGCCGAAACCCGCAGGAAATGCGCCGGGGGCAGCCGCCGGATGGCGCGAAACGTCGTGGTTGCGGGATCGGAGTTCAGCCCAAACAGAAGAAAGTCGGCAATCGCCAGTTCGTTCAGTTCATCCGGCACCTCCGGATGCAACCGCACGCAATCGAGCGTGTTGCTGAAAAGGAAGAAATCCTTGTGTTCCGTGAAATAAAAGGGCTTGATGCCGAAGTGATCTCGGGCGCAGAAAAGCGATCGTCGCTCCGCGTCCCAGATTCCGAACGCAAAGTCGCCCCGCAGCCGCTGCAAGCAACCTTCGCCCCAGGCTGCGTAGGCGTGCAAAATTAATTCGCAATCGGGAGCGTTGCGCACGGGATTGCGGCCCGTTCGCACAAGCGCATCGAACAATTCGCCGCGCGCGTCCAGCCGCGCATCGGCGGTGATCCAGAACCTGCCGTCGACTCCGGCCGGCTGCCTTTCATGTGCGGATTCGTTCGTGGTTCGCAACATCGTGTGGCCTAGCGCCATCGGACCGCGCCGCCAAACCTCGCGCGCATCGGGCCCGCAGAACGCGAGAAATCGCGTCAGCGCGCGGACCAGCGATTCATCGGCCGCTCCGCCGCCCGGACGAAACAGTCCTACGATGCCGCTCATTGAGCCTCGGTCCCCACCGTTGCGATCGATCTTTCGAATGCGTTGAAGCTTCCGCTGACTTCAGCGGCATCCAAAACAGCGCTTCCCATCTCCACCCACGCGTGCGCTTCAAACCGCTCTCGGTTTTTTCGCGCGCCGATACACAGCTCCGCGGGAAGGCCTCGCCGCCGCAGCATCCACCACAGAGTGAGCGCCCGGTCCAGGCAGTTGGTCGCGAGCGGCAGATGCCGCGCTGCTGCGTCCACACTCTGTTCCATCGCTCGTGCAATTTCGGCTGCGGAAAGCCGGGCCGCGGATTCATCGCCGCTCGTGGTAGTGAGCCATTCGATCGCGCTCTTCCAACAACGGAAACCGGTGACGAGCAATCCCGCGCGCGTCATCACCAACCGGAGCGCGGCTTCCAGCGCGTTTCCGCGCGCGGTGCGGCTCATTCGCCGAAGACGGCGCCAGGTTTGCATCGCGTTTTTCAACCCGCCACCTCGAGGAAAGTCGCGCGGTTCCGTGGCTGGGATAGATTCCTGAAGCGGCCGCCCAAGGGCGCACACAGGCTCTGTTCGCGGCCCTACAGCGCCGCCCGGCCGGCCTCACGCACTTCGATCAGCCCCTGCTCACGCATCGTTTCGAGTAAATCGAGCAGATCCCGCTCGCATCGTTCCGCTTGCACGTCGTATTCATCGAGCAGCGCGTCGCGGATATCACGGACGCTTCTCGATTCCTGCACTAGGCTCCACACACGCGCGCCCACGGGATTCAAGCCGTAATAGACGGCGTTTTTCATGTTCAGGATTGCCGCTTCCTCTCCCAATCGGCACGAGACATGGTCTCGCGTCGCACCAATGATCGAAG
>JASHWB010000403.1 GCA_030044295.1 Candidatus Acidiferrales bacterium | reverse complement strand
ATGAACGTGTGGTGCGTAACGTGGTACGTCCACTCCTTCAACTGCGCCTCGTTCGGAAGCTCTCCATGCAAAATCAAATACGCGGTTTCAAGGTACGTGCTCTTTTCCGCCAATTCTTCGATCGAGTAACCGCGGTACCGCAGGATTCCCTTATCGCCGTCTATGAATGTGATTTTGCTGATGCAGGATGCGGTATTCGTAAATGCCGGGTCGTAACTCATCATGCCGAAATCGGATTCGTGGATTTTGATCTGGCGCAGGTCCAGAGCACGCGTCGTGTCGTGCTTGATGGGCACTTCGTACTGTCGTCCGTTGCGATTATCGATAATCGTCAACGTTTCTCTTCCCGCTGCAGCGGGCGCGCCGCCACTGGCAGCCGTTCCCGATTTCGTCGCGCTCATAGACTGGCCTTTCCGGAACTTGCGATGGGACAATCGCGCTTACATACGCATATCACTGTACACCAAAAATTCCTTGAGGCGAATGAGTTTACGCCAAATGCTCGATATGAGAATTTCCAGAGGGCCATACGCCTACGTATGGTGCCATCATTGCGCGTTAGGACCGCCGCGCGAAGTGCTTGTGCCGCGAAGGCTGCTCTAACTTAGCGATTTCTTACGACTTGGCAGACACCCGCTCAATACCCGCCGCCCCAACCTCGACGGCCCTTACGCCCGATGTCGCAGCCGATTCTGAACGATTGCGTCCCAGGGCTTTCGCTCGGTACAGGGCTTCGTCCGCCAATTTCAGTAGCGCGCTGGAGGAGAAAGTCTCGGCGTCGATTTTGCTGGCCACGCCGCAACTAGCCGTCACTCTAATAGGCCCTGCTTCCGTTTCGATCGGAGACTCCTCGATCGCCTGCCGGACTCGCTCTGCCAAGGCTAAAGCGCCTTGCCCGTCCGTAGTCGGCGCGACCACCAAGAACTCCTCGCCGCCGTACCGCCCGACCGAGTCATAGGTCCGGACGCTCGCGGTGACTCGATGAGCAGCCTCGCGGAGCACCTGATCGCCGCAAAGGTGGCCGTACGTGTCGTTGATGCTCTTGAAGTGGTCAAGATCGAGAATTATGACGCTGAAAGCGCCGCCCTCGCGGGCTTGCCGCGAACACTCGCGCTGTGTCGCTTCCAGTACCGAAGCGCGGTTGGGTATGCCCGTTAGTACGTCGTGCGTTGCACGGAAACGTAGCTCCTCGCGCGCCACAATCAAATTGCGCTCCAACTCCAGAATCCGTTCACCGACTCGCAGCCTGGCGCGGAGCTCCTGCGAATCGAAGGGCTTGGTCAAATAATCGTCCGCTCCAGATGCCAAGCCACGTAAAAGGTCGTCCTTTTGTCCGCGCGCGGTGAGCAGCAGTATGTAGGTATATGGACGGTCCGTTAGTCTCCTCACTCTCTGACAGACCTGCGGGCCTTCTAGTCCCGGCATCATCCAATCGAGCACGGCCAGCTGCGGGGCGTTCGGCTGTTCGAGAGCTGCCAGCGCTTCCACGCCGTCGGCAACTACCTCAACCTCGTATCCCCATTTTGCGAGGAACGACTGCAGCATGCGACGCGATATCGGATCGTCTTCGGCGATCAATATCCGGCCGTGGGAAATAATTTCTTCACTCATTGGCACGCAACCCTCTCTGCGCGGAATGATCGCGGAACTCTTAATGTGCAACTTTTCGGGTTACTGATTCGAGCTCTGGCAGAGCCAGGGCCAGTTCCGCCTGCAGTGAATCAATCAGTTCGCCGGCGTTTTCCAAAGCTCCGGAGCGCGCCCTTATCTCCAGTACCAGCGCCGCCTCGGAAACGCGGTTGGCACCGAGACTGGCCGACGATCCCTTCATCGTGTGCGCCAGCCGGTCGAGCCGATGGGCGTCGCGTTCGTCGAGCGCCTCCCGCATCTCCTGCATCGCCGAGGGGCCGCCTTCGATGAACAGGCGCGCGAGTTCTTCGAGCAGCTCGCGGTCGCCTTCCACCCGCTCCAGCGCCGCGCCTACATCCAGAATCTCGGCTCCGTGTTTCGATCCGGAAGCCAGCCCAGGCCGCGCGGACTCTCCGGTTTTCACGACGCGTTCTATGGCCCCAAAAAGCTCTGCCGTCCGGACGGGTTTCGTAACGTAATCGTCAGCGCCAGCCTCCAAACATCGTTCACGGTCGCCCTGCATGGCGTGTGCCGTCAGAGCAATGATCGGCAGGTGCCCGCCTTCCCGTAATTCCTTCGCCCGGATTGCCCGGATGGCCTCGAATCCGTCCATTACCGGCATCTGCAAATCCATCAGAACCACGTCGGGCGTTTTCCCCTCGAGGATCGTAAGCGCTTCGCGGCCGTTTTCCGCCACCAGGACACTGTGGCCCCGCTTTTCGAGCAGCGCCACCGCGAGCCTCCGGTTCACAGGGTTATCTTCGGTCAGCAAAACTTGCATACTTGGTCTTCCTTCTGCCGGCCCACTTTCATGCGCGGTTGTGTGGCGCGGGATGCCTAAACCTTCCGCATCGCTCTCTCCCGCGAATTGAAAGCTCGCCGTGAAATGGAACGTGCTGCCTTGCCCCGGCTCGCTCACCAGCCAGATTCGCCCGCCCATCAGGTTTACCAGGCGAGTGGTGATCGCCAGGCCCAGTCCGGTGCCTCCGTACTTGCGCGACGCGGAACTATCCGCCTGCGTGAAAGCCTCAAAAATCATCGACTGCTTTTCCCTTGGTATGCCGATTCCGGTGTCGTGGACGCGACAATGTATCGTCAAGCCGGTGTCGTCCTCCGACTCCTTTTCCACTTCCACGGTAACTTCGCCGCGCTCGGTGAATTTCAAGGCGTTGCCAATCAAATTCACAAGCACCTGCCGCAGCCGGTTCGCATCCCCTTTAACCCGCTCCGGA
This sequence comes from Candidatus Acidiferrales bacterium, assembly GCA_030044295.1. Taxonomy (GTDB): domain Bacteria; phylum Acidobacteriota; class Terriglobia; order Acidiferrales; family UBA7541; genus Palsa-295. The sequence goes on along the minus strand of JASHWB010000403.1, from coordinate 6,564 downwards.
ATTTCGGGCGCCACTCGCCACGCTAATTCGAGCCCCTTCTGATGCGCGCGCATCGACAGCACTTTGACCGTCTCGCCCAGCGTCTGCTCGAACGAAAAGTCGATTTGCTCCATCTCGAGCTTCCCGGCCTCGATTTTAGAAAAATCCAGAATGTCGTTGATCAGGATCAGCAGCGAGTCAGCGGACGACTTCACCATCGTTAAGTATTCGCGTTGCTCGCCATTGAGCTGGCTATCCAACGCCAGTTCGGTCATGCCGATGATGCCGTTCATCGGCGTGCGGATTTCGTGGCTCATATTGGCCAGGAATTCGCTTTTGGCCCGGTTCGCTCCCTCAGCCGCCTCTTTCGCACGCACCAGAGCCTCTTCCGCGCGCTTTCGCTCCGTTATGTCCTGATAGAGCACCACGGCACCCGTCAGCTGACCTTCTATCAGCAAAGGCACTGAATAAGCCTCTACGTCGACCATCGTTCCGTCGCTGCGCCTCCGTCGCGTAACTACGTGTGTGAGCTGTCCCCTTCCGAATCTCTGGCGGCTCGTCAGAACGTCCGGGTCGACATCCGGCGCGGAAAGTAAATCGAACAGTTTCCTCCCTTGAATGTCCTTCTGCCGATAGCGGAACAGTTTCTCGAAGGCCGGATTACACATCTGGACGGATTCGTCGTTACTGATCGCCACAATGCCGACAGGCGTGTTCTTGATCAGCGAATCCAAAAACGCGGTTCTCTCTTCCAGAGCCTTCTCGGTTTGCCGGCGGTCCGCGATTTCTTTTTGAAGTTCGTGTGTGCGTTCCTCAACGCGCACCTCAAGATTGTCGTGGGCTTTCTGCAGGGCCGTTTCGCGGACCTCAATCTGGTCCAGCATCTCGTTGAACCGGTCCACCAGAGACCCGATTTCGTCGTCGCTCCGTTTCGTGGCGCGAATTGTAAGGTCCTTTTGGATGGAACGCGCGAACGCCACGCGAGCCAATTCCAGCACCGGCTCGGAAATGGACCGCTGCAACCTGGACGCCAGAAAATAGGCCGCGATGAAAGATGCGCACAGAACGATCAGCGCGATTCCCGCGGAATGCTGCGCCTGCTGATAAAGCGGTTCCAGATCGGATTTCACGTAGATCGTTCCGATCCGTTCGCCATCCAGCTCGATCGGTTCGAAGACGGCAAGCGTCCCAAGCGTCGAATGCAGCCCGTCCGATCCCAGCAAGGGCGGCCCTGGGGCCGCCGCGCCCGCGCGCGAATAAGTCGCGAAAACCGAACCATCGGTCTCGTACACGCACGCGCTGATTACGCCCGGTTGTGCCCTTAACGAACCCAGCACTTCCTGCACCGCGCGGGAATCAAGGAAAGAAAGTCCAGCGCTCGTGTTCGGCGCCATCATTCGCGCTGTTTGAATTAAGCTATCGGCTAGTTGCTGCCTTGCCGAAATCACCTCGTAGGCCGCCAGCACTGCAAAAGCCATCAGGACCGTCGCGCCGCACGTCAGCAACATGATGCGCGTCAGTTTTTGCCGTATTGAGTGCGCGCCGTTCACAATCACTCAGCCCTTGCCGGCTCCCGCGTCGTGGACGATCATTGCCAGAGATAGGAGTCTGGAGCTGACATGCAGCCCCGCCCGCTCTGCGGCTTCCAGGTTGATTGAGAACCGCACGCGATGATGGTCCATCTCGAACTGAATCGCCCCGCCCCCCGCTGCAAATCCCGCCGTTTCTCCCACCAGCAGCACGTTTGCCCCTCGAACGCTTTGCAGGATTTCCGGCAGACTGTTCTTCTCTGCCGCGCTGATGAATGCAACCTGGCAACGCCGCAGTTGCGTCGCGCCGCGTAACCGTTTCACGTTGACGGCGCGCCCGTCGATACGCTGATCTCGCAAGGTCTCGTCGATCACCGGCCCGAAGGGGTCCGCGCCCAGTATGCAAATGGAGAACGGCGCCTCCGGACTCGCGAAACTGCCCGCAGGCCAATCGACGAACTTCGCAAAGTTAAAGAGAAATGCAGCCTTCAGCTGATATTCCGTCGGCGCGGATTCCTGGGCCGCGCCACGCCCACAAGTGCACAGCCCTGTCGCGGCCAGGATGAAGACTGCTAGCCAGCAGCGCCCTTGGCGGCCGTAACGCGTTGCCTCTCGTGCGCGTTCCAGGTTGTGATTCCGCTTCATCTTGTAGAGAACGCTCGCCACGCGCCCCCTCTCGACGTATCGGCATCCGTCGCTGGCCAGTGCACACTACCAGGCGCACCGGTGCCCCAAACAGCACCCCACGGGCCAACAACGTCGTGCCATCGACGGGCCTAAGGCCATGCAGGTGTGCTGCTTACAGGTTCCTCAGGCAGAAACACTCGAGCGTAGTTCTTCGGGATGGTTCAGAAGCGCTGCCTTGATTCACACTGGAACGTCGTCCAAGCTTGGGACACTGGAACATTTGGAACATTGGAACAAATGTTACGCGCCGGTTAAAACTGCGCCTCCGGCCCATCGGCCGCTTGCGCTAAACCCGCCGTTTTCGTATGTTTGAATGGCATCCTTCAAAAATACACATGAGACGCATCCTGGTCATCGAAGACGATAAAGACATCGTCGAGCTGGTCAGATACAACCTCGAAAAAGAGGGCTTCCAGGTCTTGGCCTCTTCCGATGGTGGCACCGGACTCGCCCAAATCCGCAAGTCTCGGCCCGATCTGCTGATTCTCGACCTCATGCTTCCGAAGCTTCCCGGCCTGGAAATCTGCAAGGAAATCCGCAAGGATGTAAGCCTGAATCGCCTTCCCATTCTCATTCTGACCGCCAAGGGCGAGGAAGCCGACCGCGTTGTCGGCCTCGAGCTCGGCGCGGACGATTACGTGACGAAGCCCTTTAGCACGCGCGAACTCGCCGCACGCGTGAAAGCCTTGCTGCGGCGCAGCGATCCCGCTTCCTCCAGCGAGAAACCCATCGAAGTTGACTCGCTGCGCATCGACCCCGCGGCCTACCGCGTCACCCGCGACGGCCAATCTGTCGCAATGAGCACGCTCGAATTTCGCCTGCTTTACTTCCTCGCCGCGCGCCCCAATCGCGTGTTCAGTCGCGATCAGTTGCTCGATGGCGTCTGGGGAACAGATAGGTTCGTCACGCCGCGCAGCGTGGATGTCTATGTCCGGCGGTTGCGCGAAAAGATAGAATCGGACCCGGAGCATCCGGCCTATATGAAGACTATTCGCGGCGCCGGATACCTGTTCGAAACTCGTGCGAGCTAGGTTTTTGTGGAAGCTAGGGCGAATCTACCTCGGTCTTCTGCTCGGGGTTTTGCTCGTAGCGCTTCTATCTTCTCCCCCTGATTCGGCCGCCGAGCACCTTCAGCGGCGTATCGCCATAGCGCTGTGCGTCGCGCTGCTTCTTGCCATCATCGCCACCGCTGCGTTCTCGCGGACGTTATCGGACCGCATCATCACGCTGAAGAACTTTGCCAGCCGGTTGGCGTCTGGCGATTTCCGCCCGCTCCCCGCCGAACGTGCAAACGACGAACTGGCTTCCCTCTCCGAAGCTCTCAACCGGGCTGCCGCGCAGCTCGATAGCACCTTCCAATCACTCAGCGGTGACCGCCACCGTTCAAGCGCTATCCTGCGCAGCATGGTCGAGGGCGTAGCGGTCATGGACGCCAACGAGCAAATCATCTTCTCGAATGGCGCCTTCTCCGACATCCTGAATCTTAGTGGCGAGGCGATCGAAGGCCGCCCGGTAATCGAAATCCTGCGCAATTCTGAGCTTTTGACCATGATTCGCCGCGCTCTGAATGGAGAGGAGGGCCTCAGCACGGATATCGTCACGGGCATCGTGCAACAGCGTAGTTTCGCCGTCACTGCCGCTCCGGTGAGGGCGCTCGACGGCGTCCCAACCGAACGCGGCTCCTCCTCAACTCCGGCGCTCGCGTCCGACAAGCCGTCCGGGGCCATTGTCGTGCTTCACGACATCACTGAGCTGCGTCGTCTCGAACGTGTTCGGCAGGATTTTGTCGCCAACGTTTCGCACGAATTCAAAACGCCGCTCACCGCCATTCAGGGCTTCGCCGAAACGCTCCTCGCTGGCGCCGTTGACGACCCGCAAAATAGCCGCCGCTTTCTTGAAATCATCCGTGAACACTCCACACGCCTCGCTCGTCTTACCGACGACCTGCTAAAACTTGCGCGCATCGAAGCCGGAAAGCTCGAACTGCAATTTTTCCCGGTGGGGATCACGGAACTGGTCGAAAATTGCTCCGAGACCACTTTACTGAAAGCCAGCCGCAAGCAGATCGCGCTCGAAATCGAAGTTCCACCGGGTCTTCCGGCGATGCTTGGCGACTCCGCGCTCTTGCATGAAGTCCTGCAAAATTTGCTCGATAACGCTGTTCAGTACACCAGCCCCGGCGGTCATATTTGCATCACCGCGTCCGTGCGGGACCATGAAGCCGTCCTCTGCGTCTCCGATACCGGCATCGGCATCCCGCTTGCCGATCAGCAACGCATTTTCGAGCGCTTTTATCGAGTGGACGCCGCGCGCTCGCGCGAGGCCGGCGGCACCGGGCTGGGCCTTTCCATCGCTCGCCACATCGTCGAAGCGCATGGTGGACGCATCTGGGTCGATAGCGAAGTGGGCGCCGGCTCGCGGTTCTCCTTTTCGATCCCTCTCGCCGCCTGACGCATACGCCATGCCTCGGTAATGCTCCGGGGCTCCCGCTAGAGCCCTTGGTTCCTGTCTTGAAACCTTTACAAGGCCGTTATCTGTTTGCAATGTCCCCGTGCGAGTCTGCATGCGTAGGGAAGTGTCCCGATTCCGGGAGGAAAACCATGGCAGCAACACTGAAGTCCAGCAATCCCGCGATTTTTCAGACAGTCTTGATGAACTATCTCGTCGCCCAAGCCCGTACCGTCGAGTCATCCGTCAACCGTTCCATCATCGCTCTGCTCGATCGCAACGAACGCCTCGCCAGCGAAGTCTTTCTTACCGAGCCGCGCGTCAACGAAATGGAAATGGTTATCGACGAGCATGCCATCCGCATGCTGCGCCAGGGCGATCTCTCCGATCCCGACTTGCGGCTGATCGTCGCCACATTGAAAGTCAACAACGACCTCGAGCGCATGGGCGATCTCGCCGTGAACCTCAGCGAACGGGCTATCGCGCTGGTTGGCATGAGTTCGGTCGATAACCCCGATGATCTCGAGCCGATGACGCAGGCAGTCCGGGCCATGGTGGCCAAGTGCTTCGGCGCTTTGATCTACCAGAACGCCGATCTCGCCGCGCAAGTTCTGGAAAGCGATGATGCCGTGGACGCCTTCCGCGACCGCATTTTCGAATCAATGCTCGCGAGAATCGCCGGCGATTCCGCTTCCGCGGCCCCCAATCTTCAGTTCATGCTCGCTTCCCGAAACCTGGAACGCATCGCCGATCATTCCACAAACATCGCCGAAGATATTGTGTTCTGGGTCCGCGGCCTCGAAGTTCGCCACGGTCGTGCCCATCACATCGAAGCGCGTCCGCAAAGCGCCGCTTTCGCCGGGGAATAGTTACCGACGTTTCATCTGTTTCTGATCGTGTATTCAACCTGCGCTGTCAGACTAGGCTTGTTCGAGATCCGGCTGGCGGCTGGCTCAGGCATGGAATCTCGTCCGGCCCCTACGGCACCCCCCTCGAACCACCCACGGGAGGCGCGGTTACCCCCGAACTGCGCTTCCCTCTCCCCTCCGCGTCCGTGCATCCTTTTATTATGGGGTAACCTCCCTGTAATATTAGAGAGGCAAAATATGGCCATAGAGGCTGGCCGCGCTGCTTTTGGTGATGCGGCGTCGAGCGGGATTGAATAAAATCGAGGGTTCATGGAACGTCATTTCGAACACGATCTGGAAGAGTTGAAGGAGCGCCTGCTCTGGATGGGCAGCCTGGCCGAGCGCGCCGTGCACCAGGCCCTGCACGCCGTGCTCGACGCCGAAGAGGTCCTGGCCGAAACCGTCCTTTCCGAAGAAAACGCCATCAACGAGATACAGATCGAAATCGACGATCGCGTGCAGCGTCTTCTTGCTTTGCAAGCGCCCATGGCCGCCGATCTTCGCTTCCTCCTGGCGGTCACTCGCATCAATAGCGACCTCGAACGCATCGGCGATCAGGCCGTGAACATCGCTCAGTCCGCCACGCGCATCCTGCGGCATCCGCAGGTGAAACCCTACGTGGATCTGCCGCGCATGGGCGAGTTGGTCGAAGGCATGGTGCGCGACAGCCTGAATGCCGTCGTGCGGAAAGACCAGGACTTGGCGCGCAGCGTCCTGCAGCGCGATGATCAGGTCGATCGCCTCCGCGACCAGATCTTTCGCGAGCTGCTCACCTACATGATGGAAAACTCTTCTGTGATTTTCTCGGCGTTCGAGCTTGTCCTCGTTGCCAAAAATCTCGAACGTATCGGCGATCACGCGACCAATGTCGCCGAAGATGTGATCTATTTCGTCGCCGGACGCGACGTCCGCCACCCGGCTCTCGACCGCCGCTGATCTCCACTGCTCGCGGCAATCTTCGCATCGGTCCGCCCGTCATAATTATGGAAGTTTACCCGGGTGCGCGCGCCTGC
>JASHWB010000402.1 GCA_030044295.1 Candidatus Acidiferrales bacterium | reverse complement strand
TGCGGGCTATCATGGAAGGGCCATGGTTCTTGTTAACGACGTGCGCTCGATTCAGTTTCCTATCCGGCGAGTGGTCATCGAAAATGTCCATCCGGAGATTGACGCCGGACGAGTTCCAATCAAGCGCACTCCTGGAGAAAGAGTCGAGGTAACTGCCGATATTTTCGCCGATGGCCACGATCTTCTGGCCGCCCGGGTTTTGTACCGCGCCCAAAGCCAGCCAGAGTGGTCGACCAGTCCGATGCACGAATTGGGTAATGACTCGTGGCTGGGCGAATTCCGGATTTCACGCCAGGAACGCCACATCTATACGGTCCAGGCCTGGCCGGACGCTTTCAAATCCTGGCTACGAGACCTCAAAAAGCGGAAAGACGCCAATCAAGATCTGTCTCTTGAATACCTAGCCGGCGCGGAACTGATCGCGCAGGCCGCCATCCGCGCGGGATCAGGCGAAACTGCTGACCGCCTTCATGAATCCGCGCGGCAGCTCCGTGAATTGCATAAAAGCGGCCCGGAAAAGGCGTTTGAAATTGCCTCCGACGAAGAGCTCGCGCTTGTAATGGGTCGATGTCCGGACCTTGCGGCAGCAACTCTTTACGAACGCGAATTGGCGGTCGAAGTTGATCGCAAGCGCGCCCGGGTTGGCGCATGGTATGAAATGTTTCCGCGCTCGTGCACGAATGACGCTACGCGGCACGGCACATTTCAGAGCTGCATTGACCGCCTCGACTACGTTTCCGAAATGGGTTTCGACGTTCTGTATCTGCCGCCCATCCATCCCATCGGCGAAGTTGAACGCAAAGGCAAAAATAATTCGAGCGAGCGTTTACCCGAAGATGTGGGCAGTCCATGGGCCATTGGCTCCTCGCTCGGCGGGCACAAGTCCATCCATTCTCAGCTGGGGACTCTGGACGATTTCAAGAGCTTGCTGGCGGAGGCTGAGAAACGGGGACTTGAAGTTGCGATCGATCTCGCTTTCCAGTGCGCTCCCGATCATCCTTACGTTCGAGAGCATCCGGAATGGTTTCGCATTCGTCCGGACGGATCCGTTCAATACGCTGAAAATCCGCCCAAGAAATACCAGGACATCTATCCTCTCGATTTCGACAACGAGCACGCCCAGACGCTCTGTGAAGAGCTCAAGAGCATTGCGCTATACTGGCTTCGGCAGGGGATCCGGATTTTTCGGGTGGATAACCCGCACACGAAGCCTTTCGCTTTCTGGGAATGGCTGATAGCCGAAGTGCGCGGCGAATATCCCGAAGTAATCTTTCTAGCCGAGGCGTTTACACGCCCGAAGGTGATGTACCGGCTGGCGAAGGCCGGGTTCACGCAGTCTTATACGTATTTCGCATGGCGCAACACGAAATGGGATTTGACGGAGTACTTTCGCGAGCTCGCACAGACGGAAGTGCGCGAATTTTTCCGGCCAAATCTCTGGCCAAATACTCCCGATATCCTCACCGAGTACCTCCAATACGGCGGTCGCCCGGCATTTGTGATCCGTTTATGTCTCGCTGCAACTCTCGGAGCGAGCTACGGTATCTATGGGCCTGCTTTCGAATTGTTCGAAAATCGCGCGCTGCATTCCGGCGGCGAGGAATATCTGGACTCAGAGAAATACCAGATTCGCGCCTGGGACATCCGTCGCACCGACAGCCTGAAAGACCTGATCGCCAGAATCAACGCGATCCGCAAGGAAAATGTAGCCTTGCAGAGCGACGCAAGTATTCGCTTTCATCCAGTAGACAACGATCAGATCATTGCTTTCAGCAAAGTCAGCGAGGACCGGTCGAACTCGATCGTCGTCGTGGTCAACCTCGACCCTCATCACCGCCAATCCGGGTGGCTGGAGCTTCCGCTGGATTATTTCCAGCTCGATGGTCGCCAGGAATATCAAATGCACGATCTGGTCACCGAAGCCCGCTATCTCTGGCATGGCGAGCGCAATTACGTGGAGCTCGATCCACAGCGGATGCCCGCGCACATTTTCCGCCTGCGGCGGCGCGTGCGCTCCGAGCACGATTTCGACTATTTCCTGTGAAGGCTGCGATTCGCCTGTGACCGTGCCCGTGCAAACCGAGTGGTACAAGGACTCTCTCATCTACCAGCTGCACGTCCGCACTTTTTTCGACAGCAACGGCGACGGCATCGGCGATTTCCGCGGCCTTCAACATAAGCTCGATTATCTTCAGGAACTAGGCGTCACGTCCGTGTGGCTGCTTCCGTTCTATCCCTCGCCATTGCGCGACGACGGCTACGACATCGCCGACTATTGCGCCGTCCACAAAAGCTACGGCACGCTCGACGATTTCAAGGCATTTCTCGACGCCGCCCACGAGCGGGGCATTCGCGTCATCATCGAAATGGTTCTCAACCACACATCAGACCAGCACCCGTGGTTTCAGGAAGCGCGAAGCTCTCGCGATAATCCGCGCCGAAACTGGTACGTGTGGAGCGACACCGACGAACTCTATCGAGACGCGCGCATCATTTTTGTTGATACGGAACTCTCCAATTGGGCGTGGGATCCAGTCTCGAAGGCGTATTACTGGCACCGCTTCTTCAGCCATCAGCCCGATTTGAACTACGACAATCCGGAAGTGCGCGAGGCGATGTGGAATGTGATGAAATTTTGGCTCGAACTCGACATCGACGGGTTTCGTTTGGACGCCGTTCCCTACCTCGTCGAGCGGGATGGCACGTCCTGCGAGAATTTGCCCGAAACGCACGATATCATCCACGACTTTCGGCGCCGCCTGGATGAGTCATTCCCCGGAAAAATGCTGCTCGCCGAAGCAAATCAGTGGCCTGCGGATGTCTGCGCCTACTTCGGACATGGCGATGAATTTCACATGGCCTTCCATTTTCCGCTGATGCCCCGCATGTTCATGGCTGTAAAACTGGAGGATCGCAAGCCGGTCATCGAAATTTTGCAACGCACCCCCGCAATTCCCACAAATTGCCAATGGTGCATCTTCTTGCGCAATCATGATGAGCTGACGCTCGAAATGGTCACGGACATCGAACGCGATTACATGTATGACGAATACGCGCGCGATAAAACCATGCGCATCAATCTCGGCATTCGCCGACGCCTCGCCCCGCTAATGGACAACGACCGCAGGCGCATCGAGCTGCTCAACGGAATGCTTATGTCCCTTCCTGGCACCCCCGTGATCTACTACGGAGACGAAATCGGAATGGGCGATAATGTTTACATCGGCGACCGCAATGGCGTTCGCACTCCGATGCAGTGGGATGGCCATTGGAACGCCGGCTTCTCCGAAGCCGATCCCGAACAGCTGTACGCGCCGCTTATCTCCAACCCCGTGTATGGGTATCAGGCCGTGAATGTGGATTCGCAGAAGCGTTCGGAACATTCTCTGCTTTCCTGGATGAGGCGACTGATCCAAGTTCGCAAATCGACCCAGGCGTTCAGCCGCGGCAGCATTGAATTTCTCGATCCGCCCAACCATCGCGTGCTCGCCTACGTCCGGGAGGTCGGCAACGAGCGCGTCCTGGCGGTAAACAATCTCTCGAGCACATCGCAGGCGGTTGAGCTTAATCTCCGGAAATACAAAGGTTCTATTCCGATCGAAATGTCGGGCAAAACGATTTTCCCGCGCATTGGCGATCTGCCCTATCTGCTCACGATGGGACCTTACCAATTTTATTGGTTCCGGCTGCGGAGAATTTGATTATAAAAGGAAGCTTTAGGCGCGTGTCATCGGCGACCGGAACAGCGTAGCCCGTGGAGCGAGGATTGAGCGAGGAAACCCTCCTTTCTGACGACTTCATTCGCCAGCTCGTCAGCGTCGGGGAAGTTGACGTGCTGGTTGCAATTTCTTCCCGAAATAACTGCAGGACCATTGGCAACGTTGTCCGCGCCGCGGAAGAATCTCTCCTGCGCAACTTCCGCCGCCAGCGCACCGTGCTGATAAATATAGACGCAGGATCGCGCGATGGTACGCAGCAAGCCGTTCGCGACGCCAGCTTGCTCGGCGTCAATGGTTTCGAGTCCCTTCGCACGCTGCGTTGGATCACTGCCAGGACGGAAGGCGCCGCGGGAGACTCAGCAATGGTGCGCACCATGTTGGCCGCTGCCGATCTACTCCACGCGAAAGCGTCCGCGATTATCTCCGGAGCCGCTGGCACGGCCAGCTCTGCATGGATTGATTCTCTGCTGAACCCGGTCTTCCGCGACAATTGCGACTTCGTCGCGCCACTCTACGCTCGCCATCGTTTCGACGGCTTGCTCACCCGGAACCTCCTCTACCCTTTTAGCCGCGCCGTCTTCGGCAGACCAATGCGGGAATTGAGAGCCAGCGAGCTCGGTTTCTCTGCCCGGTTCGCTTCGGAGTGCATCAACCGCGGCGAATGGGAACGCGAAGCAGTCCAATCCGCGCCCGAAACCTGGATGGCGGTCACAGCCATGTCCGACTCGTTCACGTGTTGCCAAACGTTTCTCGGGCCAAAGCTGCGAGCCTCGTCCGTCGCTGTTGTGGACATAATCCGCGAAGCGGTCGCCGGATTCTTCGGATGCCTCGAATTGACGGAGCAGTACTGGATTCGAGGCCGCGACCCGGAGCCTCTGAAGACGATCGGCCCAGATCACCAGCTCACCAACGAACCCGTTCGGGGTGACCGAAAGAAACTGTTTCAGCTCTATCGTACCGGCATCGCTGAACTGTCCGACATTCTGGCGTCGATTCTTGATTCCGATACCCACGCCGAACTCGTTCGGCTGGCCGCACTCGACGAAGGCGCGTTCCGGTTCAGGAATGCTTTGTGGGTACGCGCCGTCTATGAATTTGCCGCCGCGTATCACCGTTCTGTGATCAATCGCGGCCATTTGGTCCAGGCGCTAGTTCCCATCTACCGTGGGCGGGTTCACTCTTTTCTTACCGTGCATCGCTCCGATGACTTCGAAACGATGGAAGCCGATCTCGAAGATCTCTGCCAGGAATTCGGGCGTCAGAGGAGCTTCTTCATCGAGCGATGGAGCACGAAAGGTTAGGTGCCTTATGAAAGAAATGATCGTTCACGCGTTTCAACAGGCCCACGAGAACTTGACGCGTATGCTGGCCGAGTTCCTTCCGCATTTCCTCTTGATGCTGGTGGTGATTCTGATCGGCTGGCTGGTAGCGTACCTGCTGAAAATTATTCTCCGCGGAATTCTGCGCGTAACAAACGTCGAAAAAATGTCCGAGGACGCAGGCGCCTCTCGCCTCCTGCGCCGAGCCGAACTGCCAACGATGACCGATCTCCTTAGCCGGGCCGTTTTCTGGGTTATCTGGCTCGGCTTTGTCATTGTTGGCATCAGCTTCCTCGGGATAGGCAGCTTGCAGCAACAGATCGCCGATCTCATAGCCCTGCTCCCGCAAATCTTCGTCGCTTTCTTGATCCTCTTCGTCGGCCTCCTGGCCGCGAACTTTTTCTCTCGCGCAGCGCTACTTGCCGGGGTTAACGCGGGATTCTCCTCGCCGAGGGTCCTCAGCGGCACAGTGCGGATCGTGATCATCTTCCTCGCCCTGTCCATGGCCCTCGAGCAAGTCGGCCTCGGTAAAGAAACAATGGAAATCGCCTTCTCCATCGTGTTCGGGGCGATCATGCTCGGTTTGGCCATCGCCTTTGGCCTTGGCGGGCGTCACCTCGCCGCGCGGCTCTTGGAACGCCACTTTTTACACGAGGAACGAGAGCGCGACGACGAACTTTCTCCGCTCTAGGCCGCATGGAGTATTCTGGAAGTGAGGCGCACCGCCTCGTAGTCGGGCAGGAGCGATGGAATGGCCTTGCAGCAGCTCGACGCCGAGTTCCTAGAGAAGCTCCGCACTTCAATCGCCGCGCAGTTGCCCGAGTTCCTACCGAAACAAAGATGGTTTCGGTCAAAAGCCAGGCCCATTCAATCCGTCCATCTTTCCGATGCGATTCCGGTCCCGCTGCCACACTCCCTAGCTCTAATCGCGATGGTTTTCGTCGAATTCAGTGAAGGACCGGGCGAAATGTACGTTCTTCCGCTCGTCGCGCCCCATGGCGATCATGTTGTCCCGCCAGAATCCGTCTGCCTGCGCCTCCCTTCTGCTGGTCGCGCATCCGAACAGACGCTGATCGACGCCCTGGGCTATCGCGAATTTCTCGTTGCCATCTTGCGTGCGGTCGTAAGCTCACGATCCTTTCCGGGAGACGGTGGAATCCTCCTAGCCGCTCCGGAACCGATGTTGGCCGGGCAAGAAAGCGTTAGTATCTCGCCGCCGGAGCCTCGGCTCCTCAAAGGCGAACAAAGCAATTCCTCGATCGTGTATGGAGACCGCCTGATCCTTAAGATTTTTCGACGCCTGGAAGAAGGTATTCATCCCGACTTGGAAATCGGCCGATTCCTTACCTCCGTGGCGCATTTCGACAATGTTCCTCCGCTCTGCGGCTCCCTAACCTACGAGTCGCACGAACCAAAGATCATGACCCTGGGCATACTGCAGCGCTTCGTGCCGAACCCCGGTGACGCTTGGCGCTTCACTGTGGAATCGCTCGCGGCACTTTTTGCCGCTCCCGATCATCCAATTGAAGAACCGAATTCGGGATCGAGCCGGCCTTTTTCGTCCTGCGCGGATTTGAACTTGGGTGCTGTCGAAGCTTCCGCTCGATTCCGGGAGCACCTCGATCTGATCGGCCTTCTCGGCAAACGTACCGCCGAGCTTCACTTGGCCCTCGCCTCGTCGAGTGCTGA
>JASHWB010000401.1 GCA_030044295.1 Candidatus Acidiferrales bacterium | reverse complement strand
GCAACAACTAGGATGTTAACAACGGCAACCAAGTTGTTTTCGCGGCGTTGTCTTTGACCGGTTGCTTCGCGGCACGAGATCCCCCTTCGCGATTCCTAGCGAAGGGGATCTCCTCTTACCTAGCTATCAGTTCCTGTTTCGCTTCCCGCAGCTGCATCCGCGATAGTCTGTATTTCATCCTCCTTTCGTCCTGGTATGAGGAGCATTCTTTGCGCGTCTAAATCACCGGGCAGACGCCCACGGCTCTTAGTTGTTCGCTCGATGTCACAAATCCGGATGGTTGCGGGTGCGCCGAAGTCCTTGTACGCAGAAACAGTTCAGTTGCGGGTGCCCGCAACAAGCGAGCGTATCCACTGAAGAGTTGTCTCCCGCCTAGCTCGAAGCGTCCTGAATCGGGCTTCCAGCCGATTGTGTCCACCTCCTGCCACGGCTGTGTCCACGAGCACCCGTCCCGCGCTGGCTTCGTACTGGTTTTAGGCAGCTTTTCCTGTGGGCTAAGCCCTTCACAATCTTTGTAGTGGTCGCGAATTTGATCTTGGGCGGAAAGATGCAGATGTTCGCCCCGCGATGTTTACCTAAACGGTGCGCGATGCGTCCGAAGGACCGGATTTTCGTCGCATGCCTCCGGGGAGTCTGGCATCCTAAACACAATGGCCAAAACAGTTCATAGTGGGGGAAGGCCGGTCTGGGCGGAGATTTCGCTGAAGGCCATCGCGAACAATCTGCGTGTCACCCGCAGGCATATCGGTCCTAAACCGCAGATTCTCGCCGTCGTGAAATCCAATGGCTACGGCCTAGGCGCGGTGCCGGTCGCAAAGGCCCTTCAAAAAGCGGGTGCCGATCGCTTCGGCGTGACCTGCGCCAATGAAGGCATCGAGCTGCGTGAATCCGGCATCCGCAAACCCATCCTCGTGCTTACCGGCTTCTGGCCCGGGGAAGAGAAGCGCTTCATCGACAACCGGCTGACGCCGGCGGTGACGCGCTTGGACGACGTCCGATCACTGGAGCGCGCGGCGAGAGCATCACGCGCCAAATCGCCGCTGAAATTCCATCTGAAGATCAATACGGGGATGAATCGCCTCGGAATTTCTCCTTGTGAGCTGGATGCGTTTGCGGCTGCTTTCGCGGATTGCCGGCACTTGCAACTCGAGGGCACGTTCACCCATTTTGCCTCGGCGGAGGACTTCAGCGCCCGCCAAACCGACGACCAGGAAGAGTTGTTCCGCAAATGTCTCGCGCGGTTGCGCGAACTGGGAGTCTCGCCAGGTATCGTCCACATGGCTAATAGCGGAGCCATCTGCGCTCGCCCAAGCACCTGGGCGGACATGGTGAGGCCCGGCGCAATCCTGTACGGCTACTATCAATCCTTCGATCCGCCTCAGAAAGGGCAGGAAGTCCGGCGAATACTGCCCGTAGAGCCAAGTCTTTCGCTGCGCGCCAAGATCATCTCACTGCGTGAGCTGCCGGCCGGGCAGCCCGTGGGGTATTCGGCGCGTTTCGTCACCGAGCGGCCATCAAAGATTGCTGTGATCAACGCCGGATATGCCGACGGCATATTGCGCCAGCGCACCAATCGCGGTTGCGCCCTGGTGCGCGGCCGCCGCGTTCCGCTGGTCGGCACCATCTCGATGGATTTGACCACGCTGGACGTGACCGGCCTGCCGGAGGTTGCGCTCGGAGACGTGGTCACGATTTACGGCAAGGACGGAAACGACGAAATCCGCGTTTCCGATGTCGCCCACGAAATCGGAACCGTGACATCCGACCTTCTGTGTGCCCTCGGTCGGCGAGTGCCACGCTACTATCTCTAAGCTCTCTCCAGTCTGGCGTATGTAAGTCCAATGGGGTACTGGAACCAGGTGTTCACCTGCTGCGCCTCTCAGGTGTTGACTCCCGATCAGCGCCGAATGCTATACTCCCATCCGTTCGCAAAGTTAGTGTCATTCGCAATTGACATTCTAATTTCCCGAACATTTGGCGTTGAATGCGAAGGGGAACCCCAGGGGAATCATACTCTATACATAGCTTTCGGTTCATAAGGCGGTAATCATGGCAAGAGCATCGAGTGCGTCCGGGCAAATTCCCGGCGCTCCTGTTAACGAAGTGTCCCACGGCAAACCTGTCGTTATTTCCCGTTCGAATCACGATGGCGTCGGAACTTTTTGGGACATGTTGGTCGTGCGGGTTATCTTCGCCGTTGTGTGCACGGCCGCGGGATACCACTTCCGCCCGTTCAGCCTGCCGCACGTTCACGGGGCTATCGCTGGGTTCCTGTTCGCCGTTGCCATCATTTTGTTCGAAATTCGGCTTCGAAAAGCCAGCTTGCGGCGGCTGATCGGCGCTGCCACGGGATCGATTCTCGGTATTCTCGGCGCGTTCTTAACGTCGTTGATTTTCACGCATACGACCATGCCGGAAGCCACCCGCTCATTCTTCAGCCTTTCGATATTCCTGGTGATGGCTTACATCGGACTGGTGCTGGGCGCGAACAAGGGAGACATGCTGAACCTGCAGGCGCTGGGGGGCCTTTTCGGAAGCGAACGCAGCACGCGGCATTCCACGAAGCTCCTCGACACGAGCGTGATTATCGACGGGCGCGTAGCGGACATCGCCGAAACGCTTTTCCTGGATGGAACCGTGGTGATTCCGCAATTTGTTCTTCGCGAGCTGCAGCTTGTGGCGGATTCGGCCGATCCGCTGAAGCGGCAGCGCGGGCGCCGCGGCCTAGAAGTCCTTCAGCGCATCCAGAAGATTACCGCGTTGGACGTGCAGATCGCCGACGATGATTTTCCCCAGATCCCCGAAGTGGATCTGAAACTGATCGAGCTGGCCAAGCGCTACGACGCGAAGATCGTCACCAACGACTTCAACCTGAATAAAGTGGCCACGCTGCAGGGCATCGAAGTGATGAACGTGAATCAGTTGGCCAACGCGCTGAAGCCGGTCGTCTTGCCTGGCGAGGCCATGCGCGTGTTCATCCTGCGCGAGGGCAAGGAATACAACCAGGGCGTCGCGTACCTGGACGATGGGACCATGGTGGTTGTGGATGGGGCGCGCCGCATGATCAACAAGACCATCGATATCACTGTGACCTCCGTACATCAGACCACCGCCGGGAAAATGATTTTCGGCCGCTACGACGAGCGCGGCGAACAACCGCGCCCCGGACCAACGGTAGGACCAGCAGTCGCGCAGCCTGAACCTGCCGGCAATCGCGGTGCGGAAAATGGCCCGGGTGCCGACAGGCCGCGTCCGCTATATCCCGAACCGGGACGTTCCTGAAGCGATCGCGGCGCGCCGAATCTTTGCCTCCGCTGCCGCGCGGATGCGCTAGACTATCCAACCGCCAATGAGCCGCATAGCAGCTATCGTTCCCGCCGCCGGCTTGGGGACGCGCATGGGCGCGGACACGCCCAAGCAATTTCTCGAACTGGGCGGCGTGCCGCTGATCATTTTTACTCTTCGCCGTCTGGCCTCCTGTGCCGCGATAACCGAGTTCTTCGTTTCCACTCGGGCTGATGATGTGCCCGCGTTGGAAGCGATGGTGGCCAAGGCGGCGCTCGGGCGTCCGGCGCGCGTGGTACACGGCGGGGACACCCGCCAGCAGTCCGTGGCCAATGCTCTCGCTCAGGTCGATCCTTCGACGGAGATCGTGCTGGTGCACGATGCCGTGCGGCCTTTTGTTACCGTCGCGCAGATCGAGCGAGTGATTGCGGAGGCGCGCACGCGCGGCGCTGCAATCCTGGGAATTCCGGCGATCGATACCGTGAAGGAAGTGAAGCGCGCGAGCTTGCCCGAGGACGTCGCGTTGATCTCCGCCACCATCCCCCGCGAACGAATCGTGCTGGCTCAGACTCCCCAGGTTTTTTCGTACCCACTGCTCAGGGACGCATTCAAAAAAGCGCAGCAGGATGGCGTCACCGCTTCCGATGAGGCAGCTATCGTCGAGCGCTTCGGGCACGACGTATTCGTCGTGCTCGGCTCGGAACGCAACTTGAAAATCACGCGCCCCGCGGACATGGACATCGCGGCCTTTTATCTGGAGCAGGAGCGCGCGAATAAATGACGTTCGTACCGGGACAGCA
>JASHWB010000400.1 GCA_030044295.1 Candidatus Acidiferrales bacterium | reverse complement strand
GCCTAGGTGCAAGCTTCGTCGCATGCAACGCATTCACGCCTTGTGCTCCTTCATCATTTCCGTGAACTGCTCGAACAAATACCTCGCATCATGCGGCCCCGGCGACGCCTCCGGATGGTACTGCACGCTGAACATCGGCAGCGTCCTGTGCCGCATTCCCTCGTTTGTGTGGTCGTTCAAATTCACGTGCGTCATTTCCACTTCGCTCGACGGTAACGAATCCGGGTCCACGCAAAATCCATGATTCTGCGCCGTAATTTCCACCTTCTCACTCAATAAATTTTTCACCGGATGATTCGAGCCATGATGCCCAAATTTCAGCTTGAACGTTTTCCCGCCGAGCGCCAGCCCGCACAATTGATGCCCCAGGCAAATCCCAAAAATCGGCACGCGGCCCATCAACTTACGAATATTTTCAATGGCATACGTCGCCGGCTCCGGATCGCCGGGCCCATTCGACAGAAATACTCCATCCGGCTTCATTGCCAGCACGTCTTCCGCAGACGTCGCCGCAGGAACCACGGCCACATCGCATCCATGATCCACCAGCAACCGCAAAATGTTCTGCTTGATGCCGAAGTCGTACGCCGCCACTTTGTATTTCGGTTTTTCCCTGTCGCGTGCCGCAGCAGCCGCCGCGCGCCAGAGCGGCCCTGCTCCTACGCCCGCCGCGCCTGCGCCCTGCGTCGCATAATTCGCCGCCAGCGCAATCGAAGCCCGCTCCCAGTGATACTGCCTCGCGCATGTCACCCGGCTCGCCAGTTCCTGCCCCGCCATCGAAGGCAGCACGCGCGCCTCCGCAACCAGCTTTTCCGCCGCCGTCCCATCCGTCGCCACCACTCCTCGCAACGCCCCTGCCGTGCGCAAATGCCGCACGAGCGCCCGCGTGTCAATGTCCCAAATCACCGGAATCCCGTGCCGCTCGAGATACCGGTTCGCCGTCTCGCTCGCGCGCCAATTCGACGCCATCGGCGAAAAATCCCGCACGATCAGCCCTTCGATGTACGGACGCGTCGATTCCTCATCGTCCAAATTCGCGCCAACATTTCCAATGTGGGGATAAGTCAGGCAAACAATCTGGCCGGCATAACTGGGGTCGGTGAAAACTTCTTGGTATCCGGTAAGGCTGGTATTAAAAACGACTTCGCCGCCACGACGGCCACGAGCGCCCGCCGCGCGTCCCTTAAATACTCTTCCGTCTTCGAGCGCGAGTATCGCGCTTCCCCCGTGCGCCTGCTCCAGCGTGTCCTCCGTTGCGGCTCATCTTACACCAATTTCGCTATTCGTCTTCGCGCGCCCTAAGGCGCCGAAATCTCGCCGAATTCCCCGAACGGCCAGTACGCAAACACCGCTTTGCCGTAAATAAGCTTCCGCGACACCGGCCCGAAAATCCGCGAGTCGTTCGAACTGTCGCGATGATCCCCCATCACGAAATATTCTTCCGGCGGAACGGTGATCGGCCCATAGTTCGAATCATCAAAATATCGCGGCGGCACGTACGGCTCCGACACATGCTTTCCATTCACGTAAAGCTCGCCCGCGCGTATATCTATCGTGTCTCCCGGCAATCCAATCACCCGCTTGATGAATGACATCGACCGGTCCAGCGGATACCAGAACACGACCACGTCTCCGCGATGAATCGGCTCAAAGCGGTAGAGATACTTGTTGATGAAAATCCGCTCCTGATCGCTCAGCAGCGGCGCCATGCTCGTCCCTTCCACTTTCACCGGCTGATACAGGAACACGATGATGAAAATCGCGAGGCCGAGCGCGATGCTGATGTCGCGTCCCCAAACTTTTAATTCACGGCTGAAGGAAGAATGCTGCTGCGACTCAATAGGAGAGGTAAAGTTGGGGCTAGTCTTCTCTGGCATTCCCTGCTGCATTCTATATACCACGGCGCGGCTATTGCGCCAACGCCAAAGATTGGCGTAAGCATCTGGAATGCGCTGCGCCGAAATTAATTAGATGCACTTTCGCTCGGCTGCGCAATCTACATCGGTCATTGGGCGATGCAAAAGTTCAATTCCCACCCGCTAGCCCCGTTTTTTGCGATAGCGCTCCGTCCGCCGCTCTGTCGAGAAACCAAATATCTTCCCCTTCCGGCTTCAGCATCGCGACCGGCAATTTCGCCGTTTCCGCCGGCGAATCCCGCCGCAGTGTCGCAATAATCTCCGCCTTGCCCGCGCCCGCGGCCAGAAAATATGTCGCCCGCGCCCGTCGCAAGACCGGGAACGTCAAACTGATTCTCACCGGAGGCTCCGACGGCACTTTCACTCCCACCACCCACCGCTTCTGTTCATCCAGCGCAGGAGATCTAGGGAAAAGCGACGCCGTGTGTCCCTCCACGCCGATTCCCAGCAGCATCACGTCAAATGAAGGCCCCGTCTCCGCAATGAACATCCGCAGGACCTTCTCGTATTCGCGCGCCGCTTCATCCGCATTCGGATAGCTCGTCAGGATCGCATGAATATTTTCCGGCGGCACTGGCGCATTCTTGAAG
>JASHWB010000399.1 GCA_030044295.1 Candidatus Acidiferrales bacterium | reverse complement strand
CCAACGTCGTCGCGAGTTGCGGCACCAGCCTGGCCGAGCCGCAGATCAAGCTCCTTAGCCGCTTCACCCACAGAATTGTAGTGAACTACGACGCGGACGCCGCCGGCCAATCCGCCGCGGAGCGATCGCTGACCCTGCTGCTCGAAAAGGAATTCGACGTGCGCGTCCTAACGCTGCCGGGCGGCGCCGATCCCGATCAATATTTGAAACAAAATGGCGCTGAGGCCTATCGCAAGCTGCTCGCATCGGCACCTTCCTACCTTGATTATCTGATCGCGCGCGCGCGAAAGATGGACCGCTCGACGGCCCCCGGAAAACTTGCGGCCGTCAACTTTCTGATGCCTTATGTGCAGCGCGTTCCGAACGCCCTGCTGCGCTCGGAGTGGGCCTCGCGCATTTCGTCGGAATTGCGCGTGGACGAGCCTGTGTTGCGCGAGTCGATTCGCCGGGCGGCTGCCGAGCGGCGCGGCGACGTGCGCCCCAGGCCAGAGTTGCTGGCGCCAGCAATCGCACCGGCCGAGCGCCGCCTGATCCAAATGCTCGCGGAGCACAACGGACTTCGCGAGCGATTGGCGCGCGAGATTTCCGGCAACCAGCTTCATCGCGGCCTCGAATCCGAAAAAGTTTTCGATGTGCTCATTGCCTGCGCCGCGTCGAATCAGCCTTTAGATCCAGCCGCGGTCGCAGATGGCCTCACGGAATCAGAGCGGCGCATACTGTTTGAGGCGGTGTTCGAAACTTCGGCGGACGCGAACTGGGACGAAGCAGAAAGCTGCCTCGCGGTGCTGCGCCAACGCACAGTCAGCCGCGAACTCGTCGAAGAACTAGCGGATTTGCAGAAAAAAATCGAATCGAAACTTCCGTTCGACGAGCTAAAGCACCTGCTGGCGCGCCGCCAGGAGCTGCAGCGCAAGCTGGTCGGCCTGGCCGACGGCCAGGCAGGCCGCTGACATGCCGGGAGCCTTGCCTTCCATAGTCATCGTTGGCCGGCCCAACGTAGGCAAATCCACCCTGTTCAATCGCCTCACCGGCACGCGACGCTCCATCGTTACCAACGAGCCCGGCATCACGCGCGATCGCATCTACGGCATAGCGAATTGGGATGGCTGCGCTTTCGAGGTCGTGGATACCGGCGGCATCGTGCCCGAAGAAAAAGCAGGAATCCCCGGCGAGATTCTGCGCCAGGCGCGCTTGGCCATCGAGAAAGCCGCGCGCGTGGTGCAAGTGGTCGATGGGCGCTCGGGACCTATTCCGCTCGACGCGGAACTTGCGCAGCTATTGCGCCGCGCCGGAAAGCCGCCGATCATCGCCGTCAACAAAGTGGATTCGCCTCAGCAAGCGCAGCTCGCCGCGCCCTTTTACGAATTGGGCAGTGAAGTTTTCCCGCTCTCCGCCGAGCACGGCTTCGGCGTGGACGCACTGCTCGACGCCATCACCCACGAATTTCCTGCGGGCGAGGCCGCCACAAGCGAGCCGGACATCAACATCGCCATTATCGGGCGCCCAAACGTGGGCAAATCCACCCTGCTCAATCAGCTTGTGGGCGCGGAGCGGTCCATCGTTTCGGCTGAGCCGGGTACCACGCGCGACATGGTGGATACGGTCGTCGAACGCGCCGGCAAATCGTATCGTTTTCTCGACACCGCCGGCATTCGCCGCAAGGGCAAAACCAACCTTATCGCCGAAAAACTCAGCGTCATCATGGCTCGCCAGCACCTGGAGCGCGCGGATGTGGCGCTGCTGGTCGCCGATGCTTCGGTCGGCGTTACTTCGCATGACGCAACCATCGCCGGCTACGCCGAGCAATCCGGCCGCTCGGTGATCGTTGTGATGAACAAGTGGGATTTGGCGATGAAAGCCGCTCAAGCTAACGCAGAAAAGAAAAAGTCATCCAGCGGCAAAATTCAGGCTGTCAGCCCAGCCAAACTCCTCTCGCAATACGAACCGCTCGTTCGCGAGAAATTCAAGTTTCTGCCCTACGCTCCCATCATTTTTATCTCGGCAATTACCGGCGAACGCACCGGCAAGTTGTTCGCCACGATCGATCGCGTCGCCGAAGCCCGCGAGCGGCGAATTTCCACCAGCGAACTGAACCGCTGGCTCGAAAGCGTCGATCTGGAGCGCGGCACTTCGCCCGCCAGCCGCAAAGTGAAGATCTTTTACATGACGCAGGCTTCCGTTGCGCCACCGACCTTCGTGCTCTTCACGAATCAGACGAAGCCGCTGCACTTTAGCTATCAGCGCTTCCTGGAAAATCGCCTCCGCGCCGCCTTTGACTTCACCGGCACACCTATCCGCTTCACGCAGCGCCTCAAAAAGCGCGATTCCCGCCGTGGTTCACGCCGCGAATCCGCGCGATAGTCCTGCGAGCGGGTTTCCCACAAGCTGAGCCCTCCGCAGGGGTTGACATCGTCCGAAATCCGCCTAGGATACGAACGAGGTAGGACGCAAACGACCCATGGCAAGCGCGGCACAAGCGACACCGGATATCCCTGAAAAGAGCCTTTTCCGCATCGGCGAAGTGAGCCGTTTGACCGGGACGAAGGCGTTCGTGTTGCGTTACTGGGAGTCTGAATTCCCCGCTCTTCAGCCGGTGAAAAGCCCAACGGGCCAGCGCCTCTATCGCCGCGAAGATATCGAGACCGTTTTCGAAATCAAGCGCCTGCTCTACGACGAGGGCTTCACGATCGCTGGCGCGCGTAAGCATCTCGCCGATCGCAACGGCGGAAGCGCCG
>JASHWB010000398.1 GCA_030044295.1 Candidatus Acidiferrales bacterium | reverse complement strand
GAAATCTTTTCGTTCGGCATTGCGTAGAGATGTAAGAGAATTGGGAGCACAAGCTCGCCGTCACTCAACCGCGTGGGAAAGGTGGTGCCGTGGACGCCATTTCGCTTGAAGGTGTGACCAAAGCATACGATTCCGTGGTCGCCGTGAACGCGATGAACATGAGCGTCCGGCAGGGCGCGATCCTGGGCCTGCTGGGGCCAAACGGCGCCGGCAAGACCACCACGATTCGCATGGTGATGAATATCCTGGTGCCGGACTCGGGCTCGATCCGCGTGCTCAATCAGCCGGTCAGCGAGCGCACGCGCGACAGCGTCGGCTACCTGCCCGAAGAACGCGGCCTCTATCCGCGCATGAAGGTGCGAGACGCGGTTGTGTTTCTTGGCGCGCTCCACGGCCTTTCCCAGGCCGAGGCGAAAAAGCGCGCGGACGAATGGCTGGAGCGTTTCGAACTGAGCGCGTGGGCGGAAAAGAAACTCCTCGATCTCTCGAAAGGAATGCAGCAGAAAGTGCAATTCATCAGCGCCGTGATTCACCGCCCGCCGGTGATCATTTTGGACGAACCGTTTTCAGGGCTCGATCCGGTGAACGCCACCACGCTCAAAGACATCATGCTGGAGCTGCGCGATCAGGGCTCCACGATCGTGCTCTGCACGCACCGCATGGAGCAGGTGGAGAAAATGTGCGATTCGATCTGCCTGATCAATCAGGGGGCGTCCGTCCTGCAAGGGGAGCTGCGCGCGATCAAACAGTCGTACGGCAAAAACACCATCCACGTCGAGTTCACCGGATCGGAAGACTTTCTGTGCCATCCGGCGATCGCGAGCGTCAACCGCTTCGGCTCGGGCGCGGAAGCGAAGCTCAAGCCCGGCGCCGATCCGCAGGCGGTGCTGAAGGCGGCGATCGACGCGGGCGCGCAGATCAGCCGTTTCGAACTCCTCGAACCTTCGCTCAGCGACATTTTCATCGAAAGGACCACACATGCGTAAGGTCTGCCTGATCGTGCAGCGCGAGTACCTGACGCGCGTGAAGACCAAGGGTTTCCTGATCAGCACGATCATCGTGCCGGTGATCGGCATCGCGTTCGCGTTGATGACCGGGTACCTGGCCACGCGCCAGCCAACGACCACGTTTC
The DNA here is from genome assembly GCA_030044295.1 of Candidatus Acidiferrales bacterium. Classification (GTDB taxonomy): domain Bacteria; phylum Acidobacteriota; class Terriglobia; order Acidiferrales; family UBA7541; genus Palsa-295. The sequence goes on along the minus strand of JASHWB010000398.1, from coordinate 2,423 downwards.
GCCTGGCCATCCTGGACCAGTCCGGCGCGCTGGCCGCGCCAATTCAAGGCGGCTTGAACACGAAACTGCCGAACGGGCAGGCCGAATTTTCGGTAGCGCCAACGCCGGTATCAACAGGCTCGCTCGACAGCACGGAGGACGGCTTGCGCGCGCAGGTAAACGCGGGGGATCTGGACGGTTACATGGTCATCCCCGCTGACCTCTCTGGAACGATCGAACTGCACATGCGCAACCCGGACAACGTGCGACTGGTCGATTCGCTGAGCGGCTCTGTGAATCAGGCGCTCATCGCGGCGCGGTTGCAGGCGCGCGGGTTGAGGGTGGCCGATCTGAGCGACGTGCTCCACCCGGCGAATCTGAAGCTGATGAAGGTGAGCAAGACGGGCGAATCGGTCGAACGCGGGCAAACTTTGGGAATTTCGGTTGCGCTGGTGATGCTGCTGTACGTGGCGCTGCTGATGTACGGCATCATGACCATGCGCTCCGTCCTCGAAGAGAAAACGACCCGCACGATGGAGTCGTTGATTTCCACGGTGAGGCCGTTTCCATTACTGATGGGCAAGATCATTGGAGTGGCGGCGGTGGCGTTCACGCAATTCGCAATCTGGATGGCGACGATGGGGCTGCTGTTCACGTATGGCGCGTTCATGAGCGCGATGACGCCGGGATCGCCGTTGTCGGGCATGCACATTCCGGTTTCGCTGCTGATTTACGCGCTGATCTTTTTCGTGGGCGGATACTTTCTTTATTCGTCGCTGTACGCGGCGATCGGCGCGGCGTGTTCCAACGAACAGGATGCGCAGCAGTTGCAGTGGCCGGCCACGCTGCCGCTGGTCTTCAGCGTGGTGATTTTCGGCACGGTGCTGACGGACCCGGCGTCGAGGGCGTCGGTGGTGCTTTCGGAGATTCCGTTCTTCTCGCCGATTCTGATGACGCTGCGGATTTCCGTGCAGGCGCCACCGTTCTGGCAAATCGCGCTTTCGGTTGCGCTGCTGTACTTGTCCGCGGTCGCCGTCGTGTATCTTTCGGCGCGCGTGTATCGCGTGGGCGTGCTGATGTATGGCAAACGCCCGAATTTGCCTGAGCTGTTGCGCTGGCTGCGATACACGTAAAGGCGAGCGCGGTGTGGGGCGGTCGCAGGGCGTGGGGAGGCTGCTAGTCGCGGCGAAGGCTGCGATAGTGAAAAGACCACATGGCGAGCAGCAGGCAGACGAGGGCATAGTCGAGGCCGTAGGCAAGCGCGGTCAAGTGATTCAGCCAGGTCATCGGCTTTAGCGACGACTGCGTGAGCGCGAGAAAGCGGTCTTCGGAGAGGAGACCGGTTGACGGCAAGATGGCGTAGAGCGGCTTTCTGATCCACGGTTTCCAGAGTGATGAGAGAACGTAGGTGGGCGCGACGATCCCAGCGAGCACGGCGACGATGACGGTGATGGCCCAAGCGACCACCGGATGCATGAATGTGACCAAGAGCATGGCAATGGCCGCGTAAACGGCGTAGCGTACCAGTGGGTAGACGGCCAGTTCCCACTGCGATCCGGCAGCATGCAGCCCGCCCAGCCACAACAGCAAGTACGTCAGGCCGATCGTGAGCACCGTGTAGGCGGCCATCAGCAGCATCACGCCACAATATTTGCCGAGCAGAAATTGCCAGCGCTCCACGGGCCGAGCCATTATCGCGAGGATGGTGCCGGATTTCATCTCCGAGGCCACGGAGTCCGCTCCCAGCCACGCGGCTAGCAGGCTGCCACATCCGCTGACGAAGCCGGTCATCCCCGCAACAAGGGTAAACATCAACGTCTGGACTTCCTGCGCGTTTGTCCCACGGAAAGCCTTAACCGCCAGCAGCGGCGTGAACATCAGCAGCACGACACAGCCGAAAAGAATCAGAAATACGATGATTACTTTGTCGCGCAGGAATGCGCGGAAGGTGTTGGCCGCGAGCGTCCAGATTTTCACGATGCGCCTCCGTCGCGCCCGACGAGCTTGAGGAAAAATTCCTCAAGCGAACTGCGCACGGGAGTGAGGCTGATCACGTCGCAGCCCGCGGCCCAGAGCTTTTCCGCGAGTTCGCGCTTGCGCTCGGCGGGGATATTGATTTTTACTCCTGGCGCGCCGCGCTCGATTGATCCGCCCCACTCGGCGATGACAGCTTCGAGCTCCGGCGCCAGTTGGTTCGCCATCATTTCGACGCGATCGCCGGAAGCGAGTAGCTCGTCGAGCGTTCCCGCGCGCACCAGTTTGCCGCGATCGATGATGATGGCGCGATCGCAGATCTGCTCGACTTCGGACAAAATGTGCGAGCTGAGGAAGACCGTGTGACCGGCCGCTTTGAGAGAGACGATCAGATCGCGGACTTCCTTGCGGCCCGCAGGGTCGAGGCCGGAGGTCGGCTCATCCAGCACCAGTAGACGCGGGTCGCCCGC
>JASHWB010000032.1 GCA_030044295.1 Candidatus Acidiferrales bacterium | reverse complement strand
GGCCAGGGATCTGAGCATTCTGGCGCCGAAGGGGCGAGTAGTCGTGATCGGTAACCGGGGCACCATCGAGATTAATCCGCGCGATGCTATGATGCGCGATGGCTCGATCCTCGGAATGAGCTTGTGGAACGCCTCGCCCGAGGATTTGTTCAGCATTCATTCGGCACTGGTAGCCGGTCTCGAAAATAAGACGCTTCGTCCCGTTATCGGCCAGGAGATTCCGCTGGCGGACGCGGCGCGCGCGCACGTAGCGGTAATGGAGCCGGGCGCGTACGGCAAGATCGTTGTGATTCCCTAAGCATGTCCAAATCAGGTAAAAAAGCTAGTCGAGAGAGGGAGCCAGTAGTGTCTCGAAACGCCTGGGCGGGGCAGCAGACATGATATGGCCGATCGTTATCGGCGCACTGATCGTCTTGACGGTGCTTTGGGAAGCGTTTGAGACAGTCGTGCTGCCGCGTCGCGTCACGCGCCGATTCCGCTTGACCGTCGTTTTCTATCGTTCTACGTGGCCGTCGTGGAAGTACGTCGCGCAACGCATTCGCAAGATCTCTCGCCGCGAGACCTTTCTCAGCTTCTACGGACCGCTCTCTCTGCTGTTTCTCTTCGTCTTTTGGGGCATCGGTCTGATCGTCGGGTTCGGACTGATCCTCTACGGGCAATCAACACTGACCGCATCGGCACACACGTTGAGCACGGCGATCTATCTGAGCGGCACAACTTTGTTCACCCTGGGAATCGGTGACGTTGTGCCGCACACAGCGTCGGGCCGATTGCTTGTGGTGATTGAAAGCGGGCTCGGATTCGGATTCCTCGCGTTGGTACTCAGCTATCTGCCGGTGATCTATCAGGCGTTTTCGCGGCGGGAAGTGAATATCGTGTTGCTCGATGCGCGCGCGGGATCTCCGCCAACGGCTGGCGAGCTTTTGCGCCGCCACGCAGGCCCGAAAGGAATCGAATCACTGCGCCAGCTTTTGCACGATTGGGAACGCTCGTCCGCTGAAATAATGGAAAGCCACATTTCGTATCCTGCCGTCGCCTATTTTCGTTCGCAGCACAATAACGAATCGTGGCTTTCGGCGCTTTCTGCCATTCTGGATCTGACCGCCCTGCTCCTTTCTTGCACGGCCGACGCTGAGCTTCGGCAAGCGCGTCTGACGTTCGCGATGTGCCGGCACACCGTCGTGGATCTCGCGCAGCTCTTCCGAACTCCTCCGCATAGCATGCCCTTCGACCGGCTGGCGCCCACTGACCTCGACCGCTTACGCGCGCAGATCGAACAGTCGGGCTTCCAGTTGCGTGAGCGAGATCCGGCCGCCGCCAAACTGGCCGATTTCCGCCAGATGTACGAACCGTATCTGCAGGGCCTCTCGCGTTATCTATACATGGAGATTCCGCCGTTTATTCTGGCCAAGGAAATCACGGACAATTGGCGAACTAGCGCCTGGGGCCGAATCTCCGGGTTCGCGGCCGCGGAAGTGGTGGAAGCGGACGATCACTCTGATTAGCGCAGCTGATTGCGGCCAAATTGGACGCGGTCTCGCGTAAACGGATCGAAGCGTTCGCCAAAGCGCAAAAAATCCCTATGCTATACTTTCGTTTGAGCTGAGTGTAAGGCGGTTTTAAGCGGTTTGGAGACAGGCTATGACGCTCCCGAAAACCGAGAAGATATGGTGCAACGGCAAGTTCATCCCGTGGGATGACGCGAAAATTCACGTCCTTTCGCACGTGGTGAGCTACGGCTCGGCAGTTTTCGAGGGGCTGCGCTGCTACGAGACCGTGAATGGCCCGGCTGTGTTCCGTCTCACGGAGCACATGCAAAGGCTGGTGAACTCCGCGCACATTTACCGCATGGACGTGGCGTACACCGTCGACGCGCTTTGCCAGGCAGTGCTGGATCTAGTGCGAACGAACAAGCTGAACGCATGCTATATCCGCCCAATTGTTTTGAGAGGTTACGAGGATGTGGGCGTCGATCCGCGCACTTGTCCTGTGGATGTATATCTGGCGTGCTGGGACTGGGGCAAATACTTGGGAGCGGAGGCGCTAAAGGAGGGCGTGGATGTGTGCATCAGCTCCTGGAACCGCCCGGCGCCCAACACGCTGCCGCAGATGGCAAAAGCCGCCGCCAACTATATGAATTCACAGCTAATCAAGATGGAAGCGAAGATCAACGGCTACGCCGAGGGCATCGCCCTCGATGTGAACGGGCACGTGAGCGAGGGTTCCGGCGAAAACATTTTTGTGGTAATGAACGGCACGCTAACCACACCGCCGCTTGCTAACTCATCGCTGCCGGGAATCACGCGCAATACCATCATGACGCTGTGCCACGATCTCTCCATTCCCGTGGCTGAGCAGGTGATTCCCCGCGAAATGCTTTACGTAGCGGATGAAGTGTTTTTCACGGGCACAGCCGCGGAAATTACTCCTCTTCGCTCGGTCGATCGGATCAAGGTCGGTTCCGGCGCCCGCGGGCCCATTACAAGACGAATCCAGGAAGAGTTTTTCGGCATGATCAGCGGCAAACGCGCGGACCATCACGGATGGCTGACGCCTGTGAGCGTTCCGAGCGGCGCCGCCGTTCGCTGAGTTTCGTGGCGTCGCGGCCCCGCGTTTCGGGCTTTGCGCCGCGTTTTGACTCGCTGAGCCCATTCCAGTAAAATTCGCCCCGTCCGTGCGCGTTGCCCGCCGCACACATGGAAAAGCGTGCATAGATTCGCCCAGAAATTCGCCGCGGAGTTCGTAGGAACTTTCGCGATCGTTTTCATTGCAGCGGGATCTATCTGCGCCGAGCAATATCTCGTCGCGTCCGGGCAAGCGAAGTTCGGGGTCGTCGGAATTGCGTTGGCTTACGGGTTGGCATACGGAGCGATGGTATCGGCACTCGGGCACAGCGCGAGCGGCTATTTCAATCCAGCGATCGCGGTCGGGCTGTGGGTTACACGGCGCATAACCACCTTACAGGCCATCGGTTGCTGGATCGCGGAGCTTTTGGGAAGCATGTCGGCAGCCTATCTGCTAGTTGCTCTGATTCCGAACGCAGGTTGGCGCACTCGCGCGCTCGGCTCAATCACACCTGATCTTTCTACCGAAGTGACTCGCGGCCAGGCGATGACCATGGAAGCGGTATTAACGTTCTTCCTTGTTTTCGTCATTTTTGCAACGGCGATCGACGCGAGGCGGAGGCTTCAGAAACTCTCGGGGTTCGGTTCGGGACTCGTTTTAGCCGCCGGTGTTCTGGTTGCCGCACCTTTTACCGGTGGCGCGATGAATCCAGCGCGCACGTTTGGGCCCGCGATCGCTACCCACCACTGGGAGAATCACGGTGTGTACTGGATAGGGCCGCTATTGGGAGGCACACTTGCGGCTGTCATGTACGATCGGTTGTTCCTCCGCGATCAGCGGCCCGGCAATAGCATTCACTCGCCCCAGGTGGACGAGACCGAAGCTCGCGAACCACTAGGCCGCCACCCCTAGCGAACGTCCGTTGCTCCCCTAGAAATCGCCTCCGCTGGAATGGTTGTGGGCGTGTGACCCGCGTGTTAGCTTGGCTTGAATCCATCGAAATTGAAACTGAGGGCTCTCCGACATGGCAATTGCGATCGACGATCTTCTGCGCCGCGCCGTCGAAAACAGGTCGTCCGACTTGCACCTGAAAGTCGGAAACCACCCCTATCTTCGCGTTGATGGCGTGCTTTCGCCGGTTGCGGACGTGCCGCGCATTACGCCGGAAGAGATGCTGTCGATGGCCTTCAGCATGATGACCAACCGGCAGAAACAGAAATTCAAGGAAACAGCCGAACTCGATATGGCTTATGGTGTCGCCGGTCTGGGCCGGTTCCGCGTCAATGTGTTCCAGCAGCGCGGCAACGTAGGCATGGTACTGCGCGTTATTCCGACGAAAATTCGTACCATCGAGGAACTGGAGCTGCCGCGCGTGATCGCGCAGGTTTGCGAGGAGCAGCGCGGCCTAATTCTCTGCACGGGAACGACCGGATCCGGTAAGTCGACCACTCTCGCCGCGATGATCGACCGCATCAACGCGCTGCGTCCCGAGCACATCATCACCATCGAGGACCCGATCGAGTATCTGCACCGCGATAAGAAAGGCTTCATCAATCAGCGTGAAGTGGAAGTCGACACCGCGTCGTTTTCCACTGCACTCCGCGCCGCCCTGCGCCAGGACCCCGACGTAGTTCTGGTCGGCGAAATGCGCGATCTGGAGACCATTTCCACGGCGCTCCTGGCGGCTGAAACGGGCCACCTGGTGCTTTCCACGTTGCATACCTTGGATGCCACGGAAACCATCCAACGTATCATCGCCGTGTTTCCACCGCCGGAGCAGAAGCAGATCCGGCTGCAGCTTGCCTCCACGCTGAAGGCAGTCATCAGTCAGCGTCTAGTGCGCAAGAGCGACGGCCAGGGCCGCGTCCCCGCCGTAGAAGTGATGATCTCCACCGGCTATATTCGCGACTGCATCATGAATCCTGACAAAACGCGCATGATTCGCGATGCGATCGCGGCTGGAACCAGCCAGTACGGCATGCAGACGTTCGACCAATCGCTTTTCGACCTCTACTCTCGCAACTTGATCACTATCGAGGAAGCTCTTACGCGCGCGTCGAATCCGGACGATTTCCGCCTGCGCGTTCAGGGTATTCGCTCCTCGGCCGATGCCGCTCGCGAGGAGATGGAACGCTCGATGAACGAATTCGAGCGCCTCGGCGGCCGTCGCTAACCGTCCCCGTATAAAAACACCCGATGGCGCGCGCTTGTATGCGCTCAGAATTGATGGTATAAAAACTTCTTTACTGCACTGTTCGATGCGCGCAGTGCAGAATGCCGCGTCATTTTCCAGGAGATTGTGAATGGCTTACGTAATTGCGGAGCCTTGCATCGGGACCAAAGATACTGCCTGCGTGGACGTCTGCCCGGTTGACTGCATTCACCCGCGCAAGGATGAAGCCGACTTCGAAGGCGAAAAACAGCTTTACATCAATCCCGATGAGTGTATCGACTGCGGCGCTTGCGTTCCGGTCTGCCCTGTGACGGCCATCTTCGCCATGGAAGACCTCCCCGAGAAGTGGGCGAGTTACGCGCAGCTCAACGCGAGTCATTTCAAGAAGTAGCTGTCCGATGGTAGGGTTTCGCCAAGCGTGGCTGCTAAGCGCGGTCAACGGTCGGTAGATTGTCTCTTCCGGGATCGGTTCCCTCGCCAAGCGCTCGCGCCCATTGAACTATCTCCTCCCGCAACTTCCGAGTCGCGATGCCATGATAGCGGGGCTGAAACTGCTGTAGTTTGACTGCCGACGAGGCCAAAAGCGACTGCGCACCTGAGAAGTTTCGCCCCAGATAATGATGAAATGCGGCAGCAGCCTGAATCAATCCCTGAAGGAACGTCTTTTCCGGTTCGATCTCGGACAACCAGAGTTCCTCCCATACCTCATGAGCATGGAAGAATTCTCGCGAGTTGAAAAGGACGACCCCGCGCCGGAATTTGTTTTCAGGACTCATCGATACCGCGCGCGAAAACGGGTTTCGATCGACTGTCATTCACGCTTGCGCAGCTACCGCGTAGCACGAAATGATAGCAGGCCCGGATCGATGGTGCGCCGATGAACATAACCGTGGAGTTGCCCGGTGTGGTACTCGCCGTTTTGGAAGCTGACGGCGTCCGGGTTGAGCCCACCGGGCAGGAGCTCGCGCTTGTCTTAGAAGGCGGATGGCGCGCTATCCAGCGCTCGAACTCCACCGAAAGCCTCGCAGAAGCAGAATCAATCCGAGCAACTCGGGCCATGTTTCGCTCTTGGGGCGTCGATCCATCGAAGTATCGCCCCTCATCCGAAGCGCTTTCGCGCCGAGCAGCGCAAGGCAAAGGGCTCTACCACGTATCGAACGTGGTGGACGTAGGCAATCTCTGCTCGATCGAAACCGGCTGGCCGTACGGTCTATACGACAGAGCCAAAATCAATCCGCCGATCTTCTTTCGCCATGGCGCCGACGGCGAAGCATACGAAGGTATCGGAAAGCGCACGTGGCACCTCGCAAGCCGCCCGGTTCTAACGGACGCGAAAGGGCCTTTTGGCAGTCCAATCAGCGACTCCACGCGCACGATGGTGACGCAATCCACCCGCGAGATTCTCGCAGTTATCTACGCTCCGGGAGCTGCGCCGGCCAATTCTATTGAAAGTGCGCTTTCTCGACTGGGAGAACGCCTGATTCGATTCGCAGCAGCTCACGTTATCTATTCCGGTTTTCACCCGCTAATCTCGCGGCCTCCCGAACCGTGAGCTGCCACTAGGTGAAAGGGATGACGGTGCGCGACACGGGTATACTTGGGAGTTTGGGCTGCCTGTCGCGTCCATTCGAGCGCAGTCACGGGCTTCCTTGAACCACGGCTGTGCTCTCGCTCGTTCCCTACATCGTTCTGACCATTGCCTACGACGGGGACTAGTCGCGCCTGTGCAGTTTCGAATTTCGGCGTTATCCTGTCCAGTGGCACCGAGGCCCGATCGTGCGGAAATT
>JASHWB010000397.1 GCA_030044295.1 Candidatus Acidiferrales bacterium | reverse complement strand
TTCTCCGGAACCGATAATGCCTCAGTATAGAAGAACTCTGCTTGCCTGCCCAATCTTCAACGCGACTCTCTCTTGCGCTCGCCGGGCCTGCGCCACGTTTCGCGCGCAATGCTGTCTTGACAACAATGGAACGATGCAAGTATACAGGTGCGGCGATTCGCGCGTACGATTTTTTCGGTCGATCTGATGACAAAGCGGGAGGAACCCGGAATGATTCATAAAATCTTGCCGGCCCAATCGGGCCGTGTAGCGTTTTGTGCGGCTCTCCTAATTGCCCTCACGGCGATCGGCGCGAGGACCGTGAGAGCGCAATGGCCTACCGTTAACGGCGACCTCGAGAACAGCCGCTATTCCCCGCTCACCCAAATCAATCCACAGAATATCTCCCAACTGGGAGCGGCGTGGGTCTCGGAAAAGATCGTACCGCCGCCTTCTGCCCGTGCCAGTGCAATTGTGGACCATGGCCTTCTGCTCTTCACCGCCCCTCCGTACGTTTACGCCGTGGACATCGGCACGGGCAAGACCGCGTGGCGCTATCAGGCTCCGCGCGGCGGTGAGCCGGCCCGCGGAGGCGTGGCTGTAGGTGATGGCATGGTGTTCGTTGGCCTCTCGAATTCCTACCTCGTTGCTCTCCGCGAAGACACGGGCGAGTTCCTTTGGAAAACGGATCTGCACAATCCTTCCGGCGAAGTGGTTGGCGGCTCCTCGGGCGCGCCGCTATACGCCAACGGTATCGTGTCGATCGGACTGAACGCCGACTTCGGATATCGCGGTCAGATCGTCGCGGTCGATGCCAAAACTGGCCACGAGGTATGGCGCTTTTTCATCATCCCGTCGCCGGGCGAACCAGGCTCCGATACCTGGCCGAAGAACAACGACTCGTGGAAACACGGCGGCGGCGCGATCTGGTTGAACGGAACCTACGACCCGCAGCTCGGTCTGGATTTCTATCCAACCGGCAACGCCGTGCCTCAGTATGGCGGGGAAAACCGCCCCGGCGACAACCTCTACACCGATTCCGTGATCGCGCTCGACAACAAGACCGGCAAACTGCGCTGGCATTTCCAGGTCGTTCACCACGACATTTGGGAGGCCGACGTCGCCGAACCGCTCGTCCAGTTTGATGCGGACGTGAACGGCCAAACAATCCATGCCATCGCAGCGATGCGCACTGATGGCTATCTGTTCCTAATCAATCGCGTCACCGGCCAACCTCTGGACAAAATCGAAAATCGCCGCGTCGATCAGGATGCTTTTCAGAAAACCGCTAAGACGCAACCGTATCCGGTTGGCGCTGAGCCGGTCCTGCCCGATTGCAATTACTGGAGAACTCAGAAGCTTCCCGCCGGTTTCGACGTGGGTTGCTTTTTCACTCCCGCATCGGTTGATAAACCGAATCTCTTGGCGCCGGTTTACGGCATGCGCGTCAATCCAATGGCCTACGATCCTCAAACTCGATATTTCTACGCATCGGGAAACGCCGGTTTGCAATGGTTCCGGCGTGCCGCCGATCCGGATTACTTCAGTCTAAGCTTTAGCGGGCATGTCCCCGGTCTGAGCGAGTTGGGCTATGGCGTCCTAGCGGCGCTCGACAGCCGCACCGACAAGGTCGTCTGGAAGAAGGAATTTCGCGGCTCGCGCCCGAGCGGCGCGCTGGCAACCGCTGGCGGTCTGGTGTTTGCCATGCCGGGCAATGGCGACCTGGAGGCCTATGACGCCTCGAGTGGGAATCTCGTCTGGCAATTCCAAACGGGCGCGGCCAGTGCCGGCCCGCCGATCGCGTTTGAGGAAAACGGCGACGAATACATCGCCACGATTGCGGGCGGCCAAGTGTGGGCGTTCAAGATGGGTGGAACGCTCCCGCAAAAGCCGGCTCCGCCCGCGCCGCCACAACAAGAGTTTTCCGGAATTATTACCAACACTTCGACAATCCAAACCGCTTCGCTCGCGCAAGACGCAGGCATCTCCGGCTCGCACTATATGACGGACGAATACGCTTTCACTCCCTACCGCGCCCGCGTGACCGCTGGCACGCAGGTTACTTTCAAAAATAACGGCACGCTGGTTCACACCATCGAGGCGCTCGACGGTTCGTGGTCCACGCGCTCCTTACAACCTCTGGACGTCGCGACGGTCACGTTCGATAAGCCAGGGACTTACGTCTACCACTGCAAGGAATATCCGTGGCAATACGGGGAAATCATCGTCGTACCCGCCCCGGACCAGGAGCAGCAGAGTCAGCCGAACGGGCAGAACTAGCTGGGATGGCGGCAAAGCTCTTTATGGATGGCTCGGCGAATGGTACTGGCGCGAAAGCGCGATTTCCTTCCGTGTGATGAACTCCAGCAGCGCCGGAATTCCTTTTCGCGTCTGCTCGATTCCACGCCGGATCGCCGGCACAATTTCCGCAGTCGAGGTGACGCGCTCTCCATATCCGCCGAACGCTCGTGCCATTGCCGCGTAATCTCCGGAAATGTCCGTGGCGCGATATTTTTCCGTCGAGACGGGCATAATAGGAATTTCCATCGCCATACTAAAGTTATTCAGCAGGATCGAAAGGATCGGAATACGCTCGCGCACCGCCGTCTCGAAATCCATTCCAGTGAAGCCGATCGCAGCGTCGCCCCACACGTTGATGCAAAGCTTTTCGGGACACGCCAGCTTTGCGCCCATCGCCAGCCCTAGCCCATATCCGAGTTGCGTCGTTTTCCCCCACCCAATGTAGCTAAGCGGCTCGGTGCTCACCCAGAATGGGGCTAGTTGATCGCGTGGGCTGCCGGCGTCATGCGTAATGATCGTGTTCGCCACGTCAACCGTGCTTTGCAAATCGCGCAGCACTCGATAAGGTGAGAACGGCTCTTCGTCGGAGTTGATCCTTGGCGCCCACTCGGCAAGCCACGCTTGGCGCACGCTCGCGATTTCCTGGGCCACAGGCCAAGGCTGCATCCTCGGCTTGCGCAGCAGCTCCTCCACCTCGCCGCACAGCGCCTCCAACGTCAGCTTCGCATCACCGATCAGCGCGATTTCTGCCCGCACGTCTTTATTGATGTGATTCGGATCGAGTGTCGCGTGAATGAATTTCTTGCCGGCGGGCATCGCCACCGCAAATGTGCTCTGTGTAAAGCTGCAGCCAATGCCGACAATCCAATCCGCGCGTTCCAGGAAGTACGGCACGGTCGCTGGAAACGAATTGCCGCCCGCTCCGAGCGCCAGCGGATGATTTTCTGGAAACGCGCTTTTCCCTTGAAGGCTGGTGGCCACCGGCGCTCCAAGCAGTTCGGCCAACGCCTTCAGCTCACTCCACGCACGCGCCCAATGAACTCCCTGCCCAGCGTAAATCACCGGATA
>JASHWB010000396.1 GCA_030044295.1 Candidatus Acidiferrales bacterium | reverse complement strand
GAAACGTTCAAGTACTCGATAATCCAAGTCCTGCTATCGGCGTCATATTGTCGAAAACTGATTCCCAGATAAGGGCTGCCGTCCGGCATAGGGCCGTGTAGTTCATCGGCGATTGCTGTTCCGTCAAGGATATATCGGCCGATCCACGTCACATCGTATTCGGCGAACTTCTCGCCCTCAATCTTAGTTCTTCCTTTTCCCTTCCATTTTCCGATGAGGAACGAAAACGCGCCAAGTTCCTGCGGCGAGCTGGGGTTCCTCTCTCCGTAGGTTGTCTTCGACGCATTACTCATTTGAACGCTCTCCTCGCACCGTCATGTATGTACCAGTCGCCGGCGCTCCTGTGACGGCGACCTTCAGCTCGGGAACTTTGGTGTCGCTACCGCAGTAGCGCGGCGAACTCACCACGTGCGACCGCCTCGGCTACCGCTGCGATGTCCCGCGAAAGCGGCCGATCCACATCGAGAGTCTTCGATACTGATCGGATCATCTCGTGCGCGCGCCGCGCTTCGATTCCAGGACGCAGCGGCGTCAGAAGGTCGATCCCTTGCGCCGCCGCAAGCAGCTCGATCGCCAGAATGTTTTGTAGGTTCGCGACCATCGACGCGAGTCGCCGCGCCGCGCCCATTCCCATCGACACGTAGTCTTCCTGATTCGCCGACGTGGGAATAGAGTCAACGGAATGTGGTGTCGCCAGCGCCTTCATCTCGCTCGCCAGCGCAGCAGCCGTTACTTGTAAAATCATGAACCCGGAGTTCAGCCCCGCATCACGCACCAGAAATGCAGCCAGGCGGCTGGACTGCGGATTCGTCATCTGCTCGATGCGCCGCTCGCAAATTCCGCCGAGCGTCGCGAGTGCCACAGCTAGATGATCCGCGGCCATCGCCAGCGGCTGTCCGTGAAAATTGCCGCCGCTCAGAACCTCGCCGGAATCACGAAAGACGAGCGGATTGTCCGTAGCGCTGTTCAACTCGATTTCAACGGTCGCGCGCACGTGCGCGATCGCATCGCGCGCGGCTCCGTGGACTTGTGGAGCGCACCGCAAACTGTACGGATCCTGCACGCGCGGGTCCTTCACCGGCGAGCGGTGCGATTCGCGAATTTCGCTGCCGCGATTCAGCCGTTCCAGATTCCGCGCCGCGATCGCGTGGCCGGGGTGTGGGCGCGCATTGGCGATCCTCTGATCGAACGCTGCAGGGCTGCCGCGCAGCGCGTCGAGCGAAAGAGACGCGGCCACGTCCGCGGTGTCGGCGGCAATTTCAGCATCGCGTAGCGCCAAAGCCAGCAGCGCAAGCATCGCTTGCGTGCCGTTCAGCAGCGCGAGTCCTTCCTTTGCCAGCAGAGCCAATGGAGTGATTCCCGCGGCCCGCAGTGCCTCACCGCCCGTCATGCGGCGCGCCTCGAAAACGGCTTCGCCTTCGCCGATCGCGGCCAGGGCCAGATGCGCCAGTGGCGCTAGGTCGCCCGAAGCGCCCACCGATCCCTGAGATGGAATTACCGGCAGCACGTTGCGGTTCAACATTGTCATCAACGTCTCCGGTACAATCGGACGCACTCCCGAAAACCCCTTCGCCAGAGCGTTCGCTCTCAGCGCCAGCATGGCGCGCGTCGCCGCGGCGCTCAGCGGTTCGCCCACTCCGCACGCATGGCTCCGCACCAGGTTCAATTGCAAATGACGAATCTCGTCGTGCGAAATCCGTGTGGTGGCCAGCTTACCGAACCCCGTATTGACACCATATACCGCCGTTTCCGACTCCGCCAGCCGCTCGATCACGGCGCGTGAAGCCGACATGCGTTCCCGGGCGGCAGGTGCAATTTTTCCCTGGCAATCAGCGGCCTCAAACACCAGCCGGTAGAGATTTTCGAGGGTTAGCGTCTCACCGTCGATGGGGATCGTCGTCATGGTGCGGATCGTAGCCTTACCGCGGCAGCGAAGTTATCGTTTCGTGGCCTTCGTCGTATCGCCAGACGCTTCTGGCGGCATCGCCCGAAAATACGGACGATATTTTTCCGGCAGTGACTTCGGCTGTCCCAGGCGATCGCAGATTACATGCAGGGTCTCGCCGGTCGCAAGCTGCTCACCCGAATCCTGCCGAAAAATCTCGTACGCAAATCGAATGGTGCGTCGGCGCGATTCAGTCAGCCGCGTGCGGACCGTCAGTAGATCGTCGTAGCGCGCCGGACGCCTGTAACGGCAACTCGCCTCAACGACAACGATAAAGCTATCGTCCTCACTTTCCATGCGCTTGTAATCGACGCCAGCCTGTCGGCAGTATTCCACGCGGCCCACTTCAAACCATACGAAGTAGTTCCCGTGATATACCACACCCATCTGATCGGTCTCAGCGTAACGTACACGAATCGTCGCATCGGCGTACTCGGCTTTCGGCGCTTGCGCGGAATCCCTGCAAGACAACCCCCGTGGAACGGTCATCGGCGCTCAGTCTCCGGACCATTTTGGCGCGCGCTTTTCGAGGAACGCCGCGACGCCTTCCTGGAAATCGGGCGTCGCGCGAATCGTCGCGTTGGCGTCGATCGCCGCTTCAAGCTCGGAACGAATCGCCCCGTCGTCGAAACCCAGCAGGAATTTCTTCGTGCGGGCCACAGCCGTTGGACTCGCGGCAGCCAGCGTCGCCGCAAGCACGTGCGCGCGGTCCATCAGTTGCTCGGCGGGAACGATCTCCGTAATCAGCCCGATGCGATACGCTTCCGTCGCATCGATGATTCGTCCGGTCAGCAGCAAATCGCGCGCGTGCTTTTCACCGATCTGCCGTCGCAAAAATATCGCCACCAGGGCCGGCATGAATCCGAGTTTCACTTCCGGGTATCCGAACTTCGCTTCCGGAACCGCCAGCGTAAAATCGGCCAGCGTCGCAATCCCGCAGCCTCCCGCGATAGCCGCTCCGTTTACGGCCGCGATCACCGGCTTGGGAAACGAGTGAATCCGGTAGAACAGCTTCGCGACGCGTCGCGCGTCTTCAAAATTCTTCTGCTGCGTGGATTTTGCCAGCGCTTGCAGTTCGCCAAGATCCATGCCCGCGCAAAACGCCTTGCCGGATCCGGTCAGAATCACGGCGCGTGCATGGCTCTCTTCCGCATGAGCCAGCGCCGCGATCAGGTCCACCGCCATCTGCGCTGAAATCGCGTTGCGCTTTTCCGGAACGGTCAGCGCGATTGTCGCGGCGTGGTCGTCGGCCTGATACGTGAGTGTCGTATAGCCCATTCGTCAGCACCACCGCGCGGTCAATTCGGCCGCGCCGTTTCGCGCGTCTCCGGCCCGGATTCCCCAGTGTGATTGGCGCCGCTGGCCTCGCCCGCATGCTTCTCCCGCAGTTCGTGCGTCATCGCGCATGCAATTGCGAGGGATTTCGTGTCAATGCCGGTCGCCACTCCGCGTGCCGCGAGCGTGGTCAGAATAATCTCCGTTGGAATGTTGCCCACCAGCGCGTCGCCTGCGAAAGGGCATCCGCCAAGACCCGTCAGCGCGCCATCGAACCGCCGGCAACCGGCTTCGTACGCTGCCAGAACCTTCTCTGCGGCGCCATCCGGCCGGCTGTGCAAATGGACGCCAATCTCAACGCCTGCAACGCACGCATTCGCCGCCCGCACCAGGGTCGCCACTTCTTGCGGTGATGCGTGCCCAATCGTGTCCGCGAGCGATACCGTCCGCACTCCAATATCCTTCAGCCACACGACCGTTTCTTCCACAATCTCCGGCCCCCACGGCTCGTCATATGGATTCCCAAAAGCCATCGAAATGTACACCACAAGCCTTCGCCCCGCCGCTTTCGTATCGCGCTGCAGTTTTTCGACCAGCGCCCGCGATTCCGCTCGCGACATATTTGCGTTCGCGCGCCGGAAATACGCGGAAATCGAGTAGGGATAGCCGGCGGTCGTTACACCCGGAGTCGCCAGCGCCCGTTCCAATCCCTGCTGGTTCACCACAATGCCGATGATTTCCGGCGCTTCGCGCGAAGGCGCGCGCTCCTCGCTCAGCCGCGCCATTACTGCTTCGCTATCGGCCATCTGTGGCACATGCTTTGGCGAAACGAAGCTCACCGCGTCGATGTGCCGGAATCCCAGTGACACGAGGCTCGTCAAATATTTGACCTTTTCTTCTGTGGGAATGATGTGCGCTAGGCCCTGCCACGCGTCCCGCGGACATTCGATGATGGTGATGGTCGAATCGGCCATGAATTTAGGTTTGCAGCACTCCGGTTTTGAATTCGCGCACTTCCGGATTCAGCGCCGCGCATTCGAGCGCTTCGATTAGCGCATCGCGCGTGTGCGCCGGATCGATAATCGCGTCCACCCACAGCCGCGCCGCCGCATAGCGTGGATCCATTTGCGATTCATACGTCGCGCGAATTGACTCGTAGAGCTTCTTCGTTTCTTCCTGGCTCAGCTTCTTGCCTTCGCGCTCCAGTTGGCGCACTTTCAGCTCGACCAGCGTCCCCGCCGCCGATTCGCCGCTCATCACCGCGTATCGCGCCGTCGGCCATGCGAACATGAACCGCGGATCGTACGCCTTCCCGCACATGGCGAAATGCCCGGCGCCAAACGTGCCTCCGCAGATCACCACGATCTTTGGCACCACGCTGTTCGACACCGCGTTGACTAGTTTCGCCCCCGCCTTGATAATCCCGCTCCACTCCGCTTCTTTGCCCACCATGAACCCATTCACGTCGTGCATGAAAATCAGCGGCACCAGGTTCTGGTTGCAATCGAGAATGAACCGCGCTGCCTTGTCCGCTGATTCCGTATAAATCACGCCCCCAAACTCAATGCGCCGGTCGCCTGTCCCCGGCGCCGCAACCGTTGCGTTCTTCCGATTGTTCGCGACGATTCCCACCGCCCATCCGCCGATGCGCGCGTATCCGCAAAAGATGGTTTGTCCATATTCCGCGCGGTATTCCTCGAAGTCGCCGCCATCAACGATGCACGCCAGAATGTCGCGCACGTCGTATTGCTGCGCTGGATCGCCGGAGAAGATTCCGTAGATTTCTTCCGCTGGCTTGGCCGGTGGCTTGGCCGGTTTGTGATCGAAGGGTGCGCGCCGTCCGTCTCCCATTTTGTCGACGAGCGCGCGAATTCGCTCGATGCACGCCGCGTCGTCGGGCTCGCGAAAATCGATCGTGCCGCTGATCTGCGCGTGCATCTGCGCACCGCCCAGCTCTTCGAGCGTGGCCTTTTGGCCGATCGCGGTTTGCACCAGTGCAGGGCCCGCGAGGAACAGTCCGCTGCCTTCCGTCATCAGAATTTGGTCGCACATCACCGGTAGGTAGGCACCTCCGGCCACGCACAACCCCATAATTGCCGCGATCTGCGGAATTCGCATCGCGCTCATCACCGCGTTGTTGCGGAACACGCGCCCGAAATCGTCCGTATCTGGAAACACGTCTTCCTGTAGTGGCAAAAACACACCGCCTGAATCGACCAGGTAAATCGTCGGAATCCGATTTTCGATGGAGATGTTTTGCGCGCGAATCACCTTCTTCGCCGTCATGGGGAAAAATGCGCCCGCTTTCACCGTCGCGTCGTTGGCGATGATCATCACGCGCCGGCCCATCACCGTGCCGACGCCGGTCACCACGCCCGCCGCCGGCGCTCCGCCCCACTCCTCGTACATCTGGTGCGCCGCGTAGATGCTCAGCTCGAAGAACTCCGTCTTCGGGTCGATCAGCTTGGCCACGCGTTCCCGCGCCGTCAGCCGGTTCTTCTTGTGTTGTCCTTCGATGGCTTTCGCGCCGCCGCCCTGTCGAATGTGTTCTTCTTCGTTCTTGAGCTGCGTAAGGAGCTGAATCATCCGGCGCGAGTTTTTCTCGAACGCCGCGGATTGGCGTTCGTTTCGCTCAGCCCGCGTCTCGGCGGTGCGCTTCACGAGATCCCCGGGGCGGTTGTTTGACGAGTCTTGGCCCGCCCTTCCGAATTCCATTTCTGGCCCTCTGCCAGAAACATTGTCATTCCGAGCGTAGTCGCGCGCTCTTTTTTTTTCGCCGCGTCAGCGGCGCGCGCGGCGGAGGGAGGAATCTGCTTTTCGGTGGGTACTCTCAAGCTGCAGTGTCCCGCCGGGTTGGTCGGGTTGTGTTGAGAGGCTCGCAAGAATTTGGGTTCAAACTCGAATCTCATTCCAATCCGCGCGCGAATGGTCAGGCTCCCTTCGGCGCCACGGCGCGCTGGCGGATGAAATCTACAATCGCTTGTGTCGGCGTGCCGGGCAGAAAAACTTCAGCAATGCCGAGCTGCCTCAGACCCGCAATATCAGCCTCGGGGATGATCCCGCCGATCAGTACGGTCACATCCGTCATGCCTTTTGCCCGCAGCAAGTCCATCAGTCGTGCGCACAGCGTATTGTGCGCCCCGGAGAGAATCGAGAGCCCGATCACGTCCACGTCTTCCTGCAGCGCCGCCGAAGCAATCATCTCCGGGGTCTGCCGCAACCCGGTATAGATCACTTCCATCCCGGCATCGCGCAGCGCGCGGGCGATCACCTTCGCTCCGC
>JASHWB010000395.1 GCA_030044295.1 Candidatus Acidiferrales bacterium | reverse complement strand
CTGAACTATTTCAAATATTATTTTCTGAAGCTAGCGGGCGTTCCGTTCAACGAGCAGTCGCTCGAAGACGATTTCGGGCGCCTGACCAAATTCCTCCTGAGCGCCAAGCTCGACTATTTTTTGTACCGGGACTTTCAATCGCGCAACATCCTGCCGCGTGGAGACGAGCCATGGTTCGTCGATTACCAGGGCGGGCGCAAAGGAGCGTTGCAATACGACATCGCTTCCCTGCTCTACGACGCCAAGGCCGATCTTCCACCCGCGCTTCGGCAGCAGCTCCTGGACCGCTACATCGAACGGCTGGCCGACTTCGTGGACGTCGGGCGTGACGAGTTCATGCGCCACTACTACGGTTACGTGTACGTGCGCATCATGCAGGCGCTCGGAGCGTACGGCTTCCGCGGATTTTACGAGCGCAAGTCGCATTTTCTGCAGAGCGTTCCGTACGCGATCAAGAATATTCGCTGGCTGCTTCGGAATGTGGAGTTACCAATCGCTCTGCCTGCCCTAATAGACGCGTTCGGCAGCATGGTTGGCTCCGAGAGGTTGGAGACTCTACACACGAGGGAAGGCCGTCTGGTGGTGCGAATTTCCAGTTTCTCGTATCGAGGCGGCGTACCGCGCGACGAAACAGGGCACGGCGGCGGATTCGTTTTCGACGCGCGAAGCGTCCCCAATCCCGGCCGCGAAGAAAAGTTCAAGCCGCTGACGGGCAAAGACGCAGCAGTGATCGAATTTCTCGAGCGCCAGCCGAGCGCGCATCAGTTTTTCGCCCATGCGGCTTCGCTGGTGGAAGCGAGCGTCGAAGCCTATGCGCGCCGCGGCTTCACCAGCTTGAGCGTGTCGTTTGGCTGCACGGGCGGGCAGCATCGGTCCGTGTATTTCGCCGAGCAGCTGGCAAGAAAACTGCGTGGACGCAAAGGCGTCGAGGTGGTAGTGCGGCACTTGGAGTTGGAGAACATGAATAAATGAAGGCCATGGTTCTCGCTGCCGGCCTAGGCACGCGCCTACGACCGTTGACCGACGATCGGCCGAAAGCGCTGGTGGAAGTCGCTGGCCGCACAATGCTCGAAATCACGCTGGAACGTTTGCGAGCCTCCGGTGTTCGCGACGTAATCATCAACGCGCATCACTTTGCCAGTCAGATCGCCGCCTACTTAGAGGCAAATCGAAATTTCGGGATGCGAATTGCAATTTCGCGCGAAGATGTGCTGCTCGATACCGGCGGAGGGCTGAAGAAAGCCGCGCCGTTCTTCCTGGAGAGTGCCAGCGGCACCGCCAGCGAGAACGAACCTTTCGTCCTGCACAACGTGGATGTCATCAGTACAATCGATCTCCAAAGCATGGTCGAGGCGCATCGCGAATTCGCGGCGCTTGCCACGTTGGCTGTGCAAAAGCGCGAAGCGTCTCGCTACCTGCTGTTCGATGAAGGCATGCGGCTCTGCGGCCGCCGCAGCGGGCGCGGCGAGAAAGACGAGTGGAGCCACGCTTCGGAACCCGCCGAGGCGCTGGCATTTTGCGGAATCCACGTCATTTCGCCGCGCGTTTTCTCGCTGATGACGGAGCAAGGTGTTTTCTCAATCATCGATGTGTATCTCCGCCTGGCATCCGCCGGGGAGAAAGTTATGCCGTTCCGCGCGGACCGATATTACTGGCGCGATCTGGGGAAGATCGAAAACGTGCGGCAAGCCACGGAAGACATCCGTCGAGGAGCCGTGCATTAGGCGTCAGCGCGGCGCCGGACCTGCGCCGGCATACTTTGCGTGGCGCCGAATTTCCGCCGCTCGTCCGGCGCGGTCGCGTCCCGCGAATTACAGAACGCCGGCTGCCGGCGCAATCTGGTTCAAAATCAGCCAGTACAGTCCCAACTGTTTCACCGCTTCTATGAACTCACCAAACTCGACGGGTTTGCGGACATAACTATTAGCGCCGAGGCCGTATCCATTGATGCGGTCCCGCTCCTCGTTTGATGAGGTAAGGATTACGACGGGAAGCAACCGTGTGTGCTCGTTGCCGCGCATCGCCCGCAGCACCTCGAACCCGTCCAACTTGGGTAATTTCAAATCGAGCAAGATGACCTGCGGCTTCACTCGTACGTCGCGGCCTTCGTATATTCCCTCGCCGAAGAGATAGTCCAGCGCCTCGCGGCCATCGCGCGCCACCACGACTTCATTCTGGATGTTATTTTTCTTCAGCGCCCGTAACGTGAGAGCTTCGTCGTCAGGATTGTCTTCGACCAACAGAATCACGGCTTCCCGCATGGCGCCTCCTGGAATCAACCTTCAGAGTGTGAAATAAAAGACCGCACCTTGATCCACAGCGCTTTCCGCCCATACCGAACCGCCATGACGCGTGATGATTCGCTGCACGGTGGCCAAGCCTACGCCGGTGCCAGCGAAATCGGTCATGGCGTGCAGGCGCTGAAAGGCTCCAAAAAGACGGTCGGCGTACTTCGGGTCGAAGCCGGCTCCATTGTCGCGCACGAAATAACAAGCGGGGCCGCCGTTGTCGCGGCGTAACCCGAATTCGATCGAGGCATGGCCGCGCTTCGATGTGAACTTCCACGCGTTATTCAGCAAATTATCCAGCACGATCCGCAACAGGCCGGGATCAGCCCACGCTTCCATTCCCTTCTCGATGCGGAACTCGACTTCGCGACCCGGCTGCGCCCGGCGCAGGTCAGCGGCGATGGATTCCGCGAGCGCAGTGGCGTCCACTTTTTCCTTCTGGATGGTGGCACGGGAAACGCGGCCGAGATTGAGCAGATCGTCGATGAGAACTCCCATGCGCTGAGCGGAAGCCCGAATACGGCGCAGGTAGTCCTTGCCAGCGGCATCCAGCTTGGCGTCGTAATCCTCAAGCAAGGCCTGGCTGAATCCATCGATGCTGCGAAGCGGAGCGCGAAGGTCGTGGGAAACGGAATAGGAAAACGATTCGAGTTCTTTATTGGCGTGCGTGAGCTGCGCGGTCCTCTCTTCCACGCGCCGTTCGAGATCGGCGCGGGCCTCCCGCAAAGCACGATCGCGGCGCTCAATCTGCCCGAGCATATCGTTGAAAGAGCCTATTAGGAGCGTGACTTCGTCGTTCCTGCCGGTTGGAATAGCTCGCGCAGAGTAGTCCTTGTGTTCCGTGATGTCGCGAGTCAAAGCGGCCAAACCCACAATGGGGTCTGCCACGGATTTCGCGAACAGCCATGAAACCAGCAGCGCCGCAACCATGGACGCCAGCAGAACCGCCAGCGCTATCGCCGCATACTCCTTGCGACGCTGGGCGATCGTGCTTAAATCAGACTCCACGTATACGGTGCCCAAGGATCTTCCACGAAAAATGATGGCGCGCGCCAGCACGATGTCGCCATTGCCGAAGAGAACCGATTGCATCTGGCCCGGTGCAATCGAGGGCAATGCCGGAACCCGATCCGTACCCGTTCGCTGATACAGCGCGAAGCTTTTCCCCTGGGCCGTGCAGATTCCCGCCCACATCACGTCAGCGGAGGCGCTAAGCGCCGACAGCGTGCTTCGCGCCGAGGTGGCATCGTTGAACAGGATTGCTGAAACGCTGTTGGAAGCAATGATCTGCGCGCGAACCGAGACCTCACTCACCATGCTTCGCCGAAAGCTGATTTGGTCATAGCCGACAAATGCCGCGCACGCCAGTAAGAGAGCCGCGGCACTCACTAGCAGATTGATCAGCGTGACGTTTCTGGACAGCTTTTGGTTGGGCAGGCGCATTCCTCAAAACCCCGATGGAGTCCCGTGGACGGACGTCGCTACCTTCAGTAGGTCTGAACTCAAAACCAGCCCCGCAGACTGGGCCGCCTGAAGATTCACTTCGAAACGCACGCTCTCTCCCTGCCAGACGAACTGGATCATGCCTCCGCGCTGGGAAAAGTCGGGAATATCGCTCACGGTCAGCACTTCGGCATCGCTTAGCGACGAAAGAATGGTGTTGAGTTTTTTATCTTCGGATCGACTGATAAACAGGATCCGGCACGGCCGCGCGTCGCGCGGGTCCGTAATTCTCTGAATGTGGATCGGTTGCCGACCAAAAGTCTCTCCGGCAAAAGTCGAATCCAAAGCAGCGCCGAAGGGATCCTTCCCAAGCACGCAGACGCCGAACGGCCCGCTGGCGGACTTGTCGAAGTTCGGCCATGACACGAAGAGCGTGAAGTTATAAAGGTAAGCAGCCTTCACCTGGTATTCGCTCGGCTTGGCCTGCTGCGCTTGCAGATGGGGAGCAAAGCCCGCAGCGATAGAGAACATCAGCAGCAACCACACTGCGGCGCGGCATCCAGGCGCGCAAACCGCGGCTGGCGCTCCGGCTGGGCGATTCGTGCGACTTCCGTTTGGCCGCTGCATTCTCTTCAGCGCTTCCAGGTGATGCTCGCGTAGACGGATCGTTTGATTCCAACGTTCGGAGCATCCGGGACGCCAAGCCCGAATTCGAAGTGGTTTGGATCGGCGAGATTCTCCGTCACCACCGAAACGGAAAACTGGTTGCGGTAACTCCATCCCACATGCATGTCCGCCGTCGAGTAACTACGGACGGATTGGGCCGGAAGCGCGCCGAAATACCGGTACGTGGGATCGAATTCGAAATGCCACGGCAAATTGAAGAGTGACTCTAATTCGACGACGTGGTGCGGACTCGATCCCGTATCCGTCGCCGCTGTAGTCGTGTCCGTAATGCCTGCCTTGTCTTTCAGGTGCATTTCCAAATACGAATAGGAGCCCTTAAGTTGCCACCAACTGAACGGCTTCCAATCCGGGCTGATCTCCGCGCCATCCGTGTTGCCGATCAATCCATTCGCCCACGGAACCGAAAGAAGGCCATAGAGGTAGTTTCCGGGCGGCGGCGCAATGTGGAGGCTCACCGAATCCGCGCCGAAAGATTCGAGATTGTTGTAGTTGTTAAAGAATGTCGCCAAATCCAAGTAGAAGCGATGCGTAATCAGGGTGCGGTATCCGGCTTCATACCCAAGCAGGCGTTCCGAGGCGTAGTGCGGGTCGCCATCGATCGCCAAAAAAATGGGCAGCGGAGGGTTCGCGGTCACGAAACCGGTGAGATCGAGATCCTGATCAAGCCGGGAGGGAATGCGAACGGCGCGTGTAACTGCCGCCCAAAACGTCTGATGATTGCTCGGCGTCCACAGCACGCGTGCGCTCGGTTCGTAATCGAAGCCGCTGAAATCGTTGTGCACCAGCTTCGTCCCTACCACGATCGCGAACTTGTCGCGGACAATCGGAATCTCGTCTTGCACAAATCCGCTGTAAATGCTGTCGGTGAACTGGTGCGGAAGGAAATTGACGGTCGCTTGCGTCTGAATGAAGTAGCTGGGACTCACGCGGGCGCCAAGGCCCCAAATAAAATCCTGCCCCCGCGAAAGCTTGAGGCGATGGACGAAGTCGACGTCGAACATATCGCGAGTCTCTCCGAACTGAATGTCCTGGCGGTTGGTGCGATCGAAATAGGCCTCCAGGCGAATATCCGAATTGTTCCGTAGCTGCCGCTGCCACCTCACCACGAGGCTGCCACCCGAAACGTCGGCTTCATTATCGATATTCTCCTGCGATGGCGGGTTGTAAAACGCAATGTTGTTCAGTTGGCCGCTTTCTCCACGATAGATCGTTCCTTGCAGCATAAGGGAATCGCCTCGCCCGCAATTCCAATCGGTTTGGAAGCCGAGTTGTCCCATTCGCCAGCCGTCGAATGAATTTCCGTCCGGGTGGAATTCGGGCCCGCGAGTAAATCCCATACCGTACACGCGGTAGTTCAAGTCCTGATGCAGGGAGCCGCCATACCGGAATTCGCCGAGTCCCTGGTCAACGTTTCCGCCGCCCGCAGACGCGATTGCGCCCTGCGTATCCTTCGAATTCTTGGTGATGATGTTGATCACGCCATCCACGGCGTTCGCGCCCCAAATCGTCCCGCC
>JASHWB010000394.1 GCA_030044295.1 Candidatus Acidiferrales bacterium | reverse complement strand
CGCTATCCCGCTCAGTTACCGGCCGACACGGCGATATCCGAGAGTCTCTGGCATCGCTCGATGTTCTGCGATTCTTCCATCACGCCGGCGGAAACAAAAGAGAAAGTCATGTCCAGCTCCGGATCAATCCAATAGAATGAGCTTCCCGCTCCGAAATTTCCGAACGTGCGCGGCGACGTCATTGTGCCGAAATGATGATGGCAGATTGCATCTCCGCGCAAAAAGAAACCCATTCCCAGGTATGCCGGCGCGACTTCCCATCCCCGCGCGATCGCTAGTGGCTTAAAGAGTTCGTTCGGCCGGTCGCCGGTTTGATTGCGCGTCGCCATGTCTAGAATGCGCGACGAAATAACCCGCACGCCGTCGAGTTCTCCGCCGCGCCGCAACGTCTCTGCGAAACGGTGCAGATCTCCGGCAGTTGTGACCGCGCCCACCCAGGGCATTTCGGCATCCTGTTCTTCAAACGCCCCATTCGGCCCCAGGTTGCTGTGCCCCAAATGATCGATCGGTGCACGATCCATGAAAACGGGCACTATTTTGCGGGAACGCAAATCCGCGCGAACTCCGATCGAGGTTTCCTTCATCTTCAGAGGACCGAGGAGTTCTTCATCGACAATTTTCCGGTAACGCCGCTTTTTCGCATCCGTTCGCTGTAGCATTTCGCCCAGCAGCGCGTGCGCGGCCATCGGCGCGTACGTCGCCAGCTTGCCCGGTTCTTCCACGCAATGCAGGTATTTGCAGATCGCCGCGATGATTTCGTCCAGGTGGTCGATATACATTCCCGGCTTGGGCGTGAATACGGTCGGCAAACCAGAAGTATGGGTGAGCAGGTGATAGACGGTGATTTTCTCGCGCCATCCACCGGAAAATTCGGGAATAATTTCGGAAACGCGAGTCGTTAGCGCCAAATCGCCTCGTTCGATGGAGCGAAACACGAGGACACTCGTCAACGCCTTCGTGGTGGAAAAGAGGTTGAATACCGAGTTCTTCTTCAGCGGCTGCTTGTGCGCCGCGTCCGCATAGCCGATCGCCTCGTGCAGACCGACCACGCCATGCCGCGCGACCACCACCACCGCGCCGAAATACTTGCCTTGCCGGACATCCTCTTCGATCACGGCCTTCAGGTGCCGCATCCGGTCCGACGCCAGTCCCGCCTGTTCCTTTTTCTCGGCCATTCGCAGCCCTCCGGTTGCACCCTGATTGCTCCCGAATTGTGCCCGGCACTATAACAAATCGGGACCTCAGCGCCGTCGCAAATCTGTCCCGGCGTGGGTTTTCTATTGCAGGGCAAAAAGCATCGAAAATGAGCCACGGTTGCAAATCGCGGGCTCGCCTGCGGGTGCTACAATAGATAAGAAACCATCATCTCGGCCTTCGCGGAGTCGCGTCCGACAATCTGAGGGAAAGGGCCTTCAATTAAGCCGTTATGGATGCTGAGAAGTTTGTAGATCGCATCATATCGTTTTTCATCGGCACGAAACACGAGCGCGATATCAAGCGCATCCAGCCGACGGTCGACGCCATCAACGCCCTGGAACCCGAAATGAAGCAGCTTTCGGAAGCGGACATTCTTGCGCGCACCGCTGAGCTTAAAGCTGAGGTTCAGTCGCGCCTGGAAGGCCTGGAGAGCGACGATCCCGCTTACAGAGACAAGTTTCGCGATGCCATCGAGCCGGCTGTGGTTCCCGCTTTCGCGCTGGTCCGCGAAGCCGGTCGCCGTACGCTCGGCATGCGCCACTTTGATGTGCAGCTCATTGGCGGACTTGTGCTGCACGGCGGCAAAATCGCCGAAATGAAGACCGGCGAAGGAAAAACCCTCGTCGCCACGCTGCCAGCTTATTTGAACGCACTGGCCGGACTCGGTGTGCACATCGTAACCGTCAACGATTACCTGGCCCGCCGCGACGCTGAGTGGATGGCGCCTATTTATCGCATGCTAGGACTTTCGGTCGGCGTGATCGTTCACGACCTGGACGATGCCCAGCGACGCGCCGCTTATGCCGCCGACATCACATACGGCACCAACAACGAATTCGGCTTCGACTATCTCCGGGACAACATGAAGTACGACCTGAAGGACTGCGTGCAGCGCGGCCATCAGTTCTCCATCGTTGACGAAGTGGACTCCATTCTGATCGATGAAGCCCGTACGCCATTGATCATTTCCGGCCCTGCCGAAGAATCGACTGACAAGTACTACCGTATCGACAAAATTATTCCCAAGCTTATCCGCGAGATTGATTACACGATCGACGAGAAGATGCGCACGGCGACGCTCACCGAGGAAGGTGTGGCGAAATGCGAGCGCCTGCTAAATCTCGGCAACCTCTACGATCCCGGCAACATCGAGACGATCCACCATGTGTATCAGGCGCTTCGAGCCCACACGCTATTCCAGCTCGATGTCGATTACGTGGTTAAAGATGGCGAAGTGGTGATCGTCGATGAGTTTACCGGGCGCCAGATGCCTGGCCGCCGCTGGTCCGACGGCTTGCATCAGGCTGTCGAAGCTAAGGAAGGCGTGAAGATCGAGCGCGAAAACCAGACACTCGCCACCATCACGTTCCAAAATTACTTCCGCATGTACAAGAAGCTTTCCGGCATGACCGGCACGGCTGAAACCGAGTCACCCGAGTTCAACAAGATTTACGGATTGGATGTCGTAGTGATTCCGACGAATAAGACGCTCATTCGCATCGAGAATCCCGACGTCGTGTACCGCACCGAAGCAGAAAAGTTCGAAGCGGCGGTAAGCGGTATTTTGCAGGAAGACGGCACGCGCGCGGGCGGCGTCCGCCAGTACTACGAATCGGGCCAGCCGGTGCTTGTTGGCAGCATCTCGATCGAAAAGTCCGAGAAGATCGCCGAGCACTTGAAGAAAGCCGGCATTCCATTCCAGGTCCTTAACGCAAAGCAGCACGAGCGCGAGGCGAAAATCATCGCGCAGGCCGGACGCAAGGGCGCCGTCACCGTTTCGACCAACATGGCCGGCCGCGGCACCGACATTTTGCTTGGCGGCAATCCCGAAGCCATGACCCGCGAGTATTGCCTCAAAAACAAGCTTGCGATGCCGTACGCGCCCGCGGCTTCGGTGATCGGCGGACCGGAATCTGCCGAAACTCCACAGCAGGCCGACGCGTCTGCCGGCGATCCTTCGTTGCCGGCCGCCGAGGCAGCGCCGACGAACGGACAGTCCGCGCCTCAATCTGACGGTCAAAATCCCGTTAAGGGTTCCAATGGCGCGTCCGCTCCTGCCATGGTTCTCTTTCAGCAGGAAGGCAAGATCTTTCAGGTGCCCCTGGAGCAATGGAAGCCCGTTTACGACGGATTTGCCGAGGAGTGTCGCGTCCAGCACGACGAAGTTGTGGCGATGGGCGGCCTGCACATTCTCGGCACCGAACGCCACGAGTCTCGCCGCATCGACAATCAGCTGCGTGGCCGCGCCGGGCGTCAGGGCGATCCTGGCTCCTCCCGCTTTTTCCTCTCGCTCGAAGACGACCTGCTGCGCATTTTCGGCGGCGACCGTGTGAAATCGCTGATGTATCACCTTGGGATGAAGGAAGGCATCCCGATCGAGTCGCGCCTGATCAGCAAGCGCATCGAATCCGCGCAGGAAGCTGTCGAAGCGCAAAACTTCGAGGCCCGCAAGCACCTGCTCGAATACGACGACGTCATGAACAAGCAGCGCGAAACTGTCTATTCGCTTCGGCGTTCGTTCCTCGAAGGCCGCGATCAGAAGGAATTCGTGCTTGAGCGCGCCGAAGCCATATCGAATTCGCTGGTCGATACCTATTGCCCGCGGGAGCAGCACCCCGATCAATGGAACGTCACACAATTCGGCAACGAGGTTCTCAATCAATTCGGAGTCGAACCGAAAGCAGCCGGCGTCGACGTCGCCGAATTCAACCACGATCAGCTCCTCGACACGATGCTGGAGAAGCTGCACCAGCGTTACGAGGACAAGGAAAAGCTATTCGGCGTCGATACTCTCCGCTGGCTGGAGCGCCACATCCTTCTCGATATCGTCGATGCGCAGTGGAAGGATCATCTACTCACCCTCGACCACCTGAAGGAAGGCATTGGCCTCCGCGGCTACGGCCAGAAAGATCCGCTCGTCGAGTTCAAGAAGGAAGCGTTCACTCTGTTTGAGGACATGATGGACCGCGTCGATACCGAGGCGGTACGTTTCCTCTTTCTCATGCAGCCTGCCCGCCCGCAGGATGAAGCCAAGCAGATCGAGCAGCGGCAGCGCCGCCAGCAGCAAAATCTGCAATTCCAGGCCGGACCAGCGCAGCAACAAGAAGCGCCGAAGCCAGTCCGCGCGGGCGCGAAAGTCGGCCGCAACGACCCCTGCCCGTGCGGTTCCGGAAAGAAATACAAGAAATGCCACGGCGCGGCGGCGTAAGGTTCACTGCCTCCTTCGATGCTCTCAGAAATCTGCCTCGCGAGGCCCCGCTGAGCCTGTTTACGCTTGAGTACGGTCGATTGATGCACGTATTGCAAGTCTTGTGATACGCTTTCGGCACGTTTTCGGCGTCCGCTCGTCTGAATCCGGGAGTACATCATGGCCGCGCTCGCTGTGGGTAGTTGTCGAAGGGCCCAATGTGCGAACCCGATCCCACCGGCATTGGCTGCCGAACGGCTTTGCTTGGGCCACTTCCTCGACGAAGCCTTCCTCCGCGCCGACCACACGCTCGACCGATGCCGCGAAGGCTGCGCCATTAACGCCTCCGAACTCGAATGGCTGCTCGCGGACGCGCTCGCTATCGTCAACAATTTGGACGATGAAATGGCCGGACCTAGTCTCGACCTGCGCGACCGCATGCTGGAATTGCTCTTGATACTCGCGAATCTGCACGAATACGTTGCCCACCATTCCGTCCGCCTGGAATACCTGGCCTGACTCTGCTCTAGCGGCTCGCAACTGACCGTTCCACGCTACCGCCGCATGAAATTGTCGATTGCGAAAGCGTTAATACAATACGCGGGCAGTCATATTGCTTTTGCGTCCTCACCGCTTCAATCTGAGATGGTAACTATGGCGTCCGCCGCGGGCGCTGGAAGCCAGAACTCATCTGAGCGCGCCAATCATGCCGTCCGAAAACGATCCGAAATCTGAGCGGCTGTCCCGTGAGGGTGCGGCTTCTCCCAACGAACAGCACGACACGCTGCTGCTGAGCGATGTCCCCGAGCTATCGGAACTGATGCCGGACGCACAGCCTTCTAATGGTTCGGCGGGGAAGGCACCCGCGGAAAGCGGCCCGCAATTTCCAACGCTTGATCTCACTCCGCTCTCGCAGCGGTACGAACTGCTGGCCGAGGCTGGCCACGGCAGCATGGGGAACGTGTACAAGGCGCGCGACCGCGAAACTGGTGAGACCGTCGCGCTGAAACTTCTAAAGCCGGAAATCTCCTCCGACCAGAACATGATGGAGCGGTTCAAGAAAGAACTGCTCTTCGCGCGCAAGATCAGCCATAGGAACGTCTGCCGCGTCCACGACTTCAATCGCATCGGCGGCATCGCCTTCACTTCGATGGAGTTCGTGGAGGGCGAAAGCCTCCGCGCGGCCTTGAATAGTCCGGAAGGTTTGTCACAGCGCAAGGCGATGGACATCGCGCTGCAGATGTGTGCCGGATTGCAGGAGGCGCACGCGCAGGGAATCGTGCACCGCGACCTGAAACCTGAAAATGTGATGATCGATGAGCAAGAAAACGTCAAAATCATGGATTTCGGGATCGCTCGCTCCATGGACGCGGTCACACGGCTCACCGGGTCGATGGTTGGCACTCCGGCGTACATGTCGCCCGAACAGGTCTCCGGGAAGAAAGTGGATGTTCGAAGCGACATCTACTCCATGGGACTGATCCTCTACGAGATTTTCGCTGGCCAGCCTGCATTTCAGGCGGAAAACGCCGTGGCCATGGCGCTGAAGCAAATGCGCGAAGCACCCAAACTACCCCGCGAGGTCCGTCCATCCGTCCCGCCTGGAGTTGAATCCGCGATATTGAAGTGCCTGGAGAAAGAACCCGTCTCGCGCTTTAAATCCGCAGCGGAGATCGCTGACGCTTTGCGCAAGCCGGACACGCCATCGCCGCGGCGCCAAGGAGCGCTCTTCGCGTCTCAGACGCCGCATCCGTCGGCGCCGGCTGCCTTGCAGCGTCCGTACAAACCATCTCAGCCGGTTATCCCCGGAGTGCCTATGGCGCCGGGGCGCGAAAAGAGCGGGGGCGATCCGTTCAAGCCCGCGCAGCCGTCGATCCCGGGCGTTCCGGCTGCCGTCCCCGTGAAATCGAAGCCAGGACCGCCGGCCGAAAGCGGCGCACCGGGGTACCGGCAAGCATCGGCGCCGCGCAAATCGATCCCAGCGGGCGTGTGGGTGGCTGCTGGCTTACTGATTGTTCTCGGTTTGGGTGGCGCGTGGGCGTACTGGGGTTCAGCTTCGACGCAAAAAGCTCAGCCTGCTGTGCCAGACGACGAAAACGCGACGGCGCCCGTCATCGATCCTGGTTCTCATTCGAAAAATTTGCCGGTTGCTCCAGGAGTCATCGGCTCCACGAACGAACTGGAGAAGCCGTGGTCGTCGAAGCGCTTTCTGTTTCGCAGTGACTTATCGAACGGCCCAGTTCCAGCTTTGGTCGTGCGCCTGCCCGGCGGCCAATATTGGGGAATATCGATGATCGAGCCGTTCGGTAGCTGCCAGCTTGAGTATGTCACGGATTTGAATGTCTTGCGGAGCGCGTACAATTTTCGCGCAAGCCATCCGATGATCGGCGATCCATGTACACACGCCGTTTACGATCTACTGCAATACGATAGCGGCGCTCCCGATGGAGGCCTCGTCCGCGGCGCAATCGTCCACGGCGCAGGCGTCCGCCCGCCGATAGCGATTGAAATCGAAGCGGAAGGCAAGCAGTTGCGCGCCGTGCGTATGGAATAGAATCCAATTGGGAAGGCCGCTGTTCTGTCGAGCAGCAGCGGCCCCTTTGCCCAATTACGCTTCTCCCGCTAGTTTGTAATTTCTTCCACCGAACGAGCCACCATCACCGGCTGATTGGTTGTGGGGTCGATGAGAATAAAGCCCACCACGCGCAGCGGAATCGCTTGGGTCCCGCTCAGAGCCGAGAGCCCGCTCAAGTTAATGAAGTTCGTCCCGCTCCCGGTGATGACCGTCAGCGGAGAAGGCAACAAAACACCGGCGGTCCAATCGTCGTCCAGCTGGAAACTTCCCGCGTTCCCGTTTTGAATCATCGTGCTGCCGACGACCCACGAACCCTCCTGCCCCTGCCTTCGCAGCACCACGCGATGCACGGTCAGGGTTGAAACGCCATTGTTCGTCGTCAGGCTTCCGCCGATGCCCACCGACTGTCCCGCTGCCAGCGCCGAGTTGTTGAAGAGCAAGCTCGTAAGCGGGTTGCGAATGTTCGCGATGAGATATTTTTCAGTGCCGTTCAGGCCGAGAGTAGTGATTTGCCCGTCCTGAATTCCGGTGACATCCGGCAGCTCCACGCGGACGTACAAATCCGCTTGCGTGGCGGCGCCCGATGGCGGCCGGATGCTGGTGAAAAGCCCTGCCAAGTAAAACTTGTCGTTTGAAACGACTTCGATTTCGTCGGCATCAATGTCGTGCGTCACTGGATCGAGCTGTCCCGAAACTTCCACGATCGTATCGGTCGTGAAGGAATTGATCGGCTCGCTCGGATCGTCCATCGCGGTACTGGCGTTCGCCTGGACGGTCCACTGACGGCCCTTAGGCCCCTGCATAGTGAATGTGTCGTTGCCGGTCACGCCCACGACTCCGCCGGCGAAATCATCGATCGAGACATCGGAATCATCCGAGGCCAGCAAACGCATGTCGAACACCGGATTGATCGTGCCGGTAATCTGGCCGTTATTTGTCACCAGCGATTGCCGTAGATCGAACTCCATTCGCAGCCCCACTAGGTCGGCATCTTGCAACACGAACGGGTTTGCGAAATTCACCAGTACGCTGGATTGGCTCAGCGTGCCGTTGATCGTACTGATTGTGGGGGGATTCTGCGTCGTATCGATGAACCCAATCACCGGATTGGCCAGCGTCACCGTCGCCGACGTATAGGTCCCAGTCGGAACAGCGTTCAAGTCCAGTAGTTGATGCAGCCCGCTTAGTTGCGCGAAGTCGACCACCTGCGGGGTGGACAGCACCGGCACGTTCGTCGTGCCATTGAAGATCGTGACGCCGGTTACCTCGATCTGGCACGAAATCACGCTCGGCAGCGGTGCATCGGTCGCCACAGTGAATACCGAAGCCTGATTCGGCGACACAGGATTCGAGCCCGCAGTCGAGCCGCCGCATCCGGCCACTCCGATTGCGGCGAGCAAGAGAACAAACACACCCGTAGCTTTTAAATTCCTCATGCCCATTCTCCTTAATGAGACCGTTTGGACGCCGGGGCTGCGAACCCCCTGCTCCGGCTGTTGGGTGTAGAACACCGCCTCGCTAGAAAAGTTGCAGACGCCCCGGATTGCTCAGTGCGGTTCCACGATCGATGTGCTGACCGGCACATGAGGACCATCGCCAGACAGCGCCATCCTGTTGCGCGGCATCGTAGTACACTGAGCGTCGCGACCCGCCCAAGCCCCTCCCTTGCGGCGGTTTGCGAGCAAACCAACAAGGGGGAAATCAGATGCGCCAGAGATCGATCATCCTACTCGTTGCGCTGGCTCTTGTTTTCGCGGCCGGATGCTCGCATAAGGCGAATGATGCGGCGCTCGTCACCAACATCAAGGCGCAGATGTTTTCCGATCCTCAGCTCAAGGACGCAAATTTGCAGGTCGCAGCGGTGAATGGCGAGGTGACGCTCAGTGGCTCCGTTCCCGACGATGCCGCTCATCTGGAGGCTTACAAAATTGCATCGCAGTCTGCCGGCGTCGTCCGCGTAAACGACAAGATCTCCGTGGACGAAGCGCTCGCCGCTCCCGCACCGCCCACGTCGCAGGCGGCCGCTCCTCCGACCGGGCCGGCTCCCGTCGTCAAGCCAGAACCCTCGCGAAAGCATGAACGCGCCAAGGAGCATCACGGGGACATCGACCAAGCCCCGCCGGATCAAAACAGCGAAACGGCTGTGAATACCGCGCCACCGCCTCCGGACGATCAACCCGCGGGCGGCCCTGCACCGACGCCCTCCGATCAACCCGCGACGCAACCTGCGCCGCAGGCTGCCCCGCCACCCGCTCCGGCTCCTCCTCCACCGCCACAGCCCCAGCAAGTGCAAATTCCAGCCGGAAGTACGATGACGATTCGCATGATCGACTCGGTGGATTCATCGGTGAATCAGCCGGGTGAAATCTTTCATGCGTCGGTCGATGAGCCACTCATATCCGGAGATCGCGTGATTGTTCCCAAGGGCGCGGACGTGTACGTTCGCTTGGTCAATGCCAGTTCGGCAGGGCGCATGACCGGCAGCAGCGAACTTCGTCTGGAGCTCGTGAAACTGGAGTTCCAGGGACAATCCTATCCGCTCGTGAGCAGCACCTATTCGTTGAACGGCTCATCCCGCGGCAAAGACACCGCAAAGAAAGTCGGTGCTGGTGCGATCTTCGGCACCCTCATCGGTGCCATCGCGGGCGGCGGCAGAGGTGCGGCAATTGGCGCAGGAGTTGGCGCCGCAGCCGGTGGTGGTTACCAGGCGGCTACTCACGGCAAGCAGGTGAGGATTCCGTCGGAAACGAAGCTGGATTTTCAGCTCGAGCAGCCTCTCACCGTCACCGTGCAGCCGCCGCTGAACTCGCAGTAGGTTGGCGTTCCCAAAGTTCTTTGAGGGACCTGTACCGCCCAAAGCGGGTAAAAAATGGATTGGACGTTGTCCTAGCGGATGCTAGGCTAGCACGATCTTTCTGCCCATTGAGGCGCCCTCGATGAAGCTCTTGGGATTTCTTCTCTTGCTGGCAGGCTGGGCGATCACTCTGACGGCCATCGCGCTGCTTCCGGCAGCCGGAGCGCGGGCAGGGTTCGTGCTAGCCGGTATCGCCGTTGAAATCCTCGGATTCGTGCTCGTCGTTCGCGCTCACCTGCTTTCGCCGGGTGAACTCCGCTAATGTCAGGACCCGCTGGCGTCCCAGTTTTCTCGCTTGCCTCGTCCGTGCTTTGCCTGTGCTTCATTTGCATGGTGCCGCTCGCATCGGCGGGACTCGCCTTGATGAACACCGGCCTGGGCCGCCTACGCAGCGCCGCGCACGCCATGATGTCCTCGCTGTGCGTCCTCTCCGTCGCGGTACTGGTTTATTTCTTATGGGGGCAGTCATGGCAAGGTTTTTCGGGCGAGCCGCAGCGCGCGATCATTATGGGAGGCAAAAGTTGGAGCTGGCTAGCCAATGGGTCTTTGTTTCTGAGGCATCTTCCGCTGTCTGGATCGCCCGCTTCTCTCGCTGCCCTCCTCGGAATAGCGACTATAGGAGTGGTCGCGTTGATCCCGCTTGGCGGCGGAGCCGATCGCTGGAAGCTGTTCGCCGCGTGCATCTCGGCAGGGCTGCTCGCCGGATTTGCTTTCCCGATTTTCGCGCATTGGGCTTGGGGCGGCGGCTGGCTCGCCCAGCTTGGCGTGAACTACGGCCTCGGCCATGGCTTCATCGACGCTGGCGGATCGGGTGCGATTGCGGTCGTCGGTGGACTCGCCGCTCTTTCGGTAGCCTGGATTCTGGGCCCGCGCCAGGGCAAATACACGCTCGACGGAATGCCGGCAGCGATCCCGGGACACAACGCCATATTCGTGCTCTTCGGCTGCATTCTGGCCCTCGTCGGCTGGTGGGGACTCAATTCCGCCGGATCGCTGCTTTACGCTGGCGTGCCGCCGGGGCGCGTGGTGCTTGTGATCGTGAATACAACATTGACGGCCGCTTCCGCCGGCATCACTGCGGCAATCATCACCAGCGTTCGCTTCGGCAGGCCAGATGCTTCCCTCACCGCCAATGGTTGGACCGGCGGTTTGGTGGCGAGCAGCGCAGGTTGCGCGTTTGTCGCGCCTCTTGCGTCCGTGGCGATCGGAATCGTGGCTGGGATGTTGGTCGCTCTCTCCGTGGAATGGATCGAGCTGCGGCTTTCCGTGGACGATCCTGGCGGCTCCGTATCCGCGTTCGCAGTGGCGGGTATTTGGGGGCTTCTCGCTGTAGCGATTTTCGCGCGCGTACCAGCCAGCGCCCTCGAACCGGGCGAGATGGCGGCCGGACCGTCGGGCCAATGGCTCGCGC
>JASHWB010000393.1 GCA_030044295.1 Candidatus Acidiferrales bacterium | reverse complement strand
CGTTCGAGATGCGCTTCAAATTCACGCCCGCGTGCCGGGCTTCTTTTTCCAGCAGCCTCCGCCCGACGTCCGTCGCTTCCTCGCGCTCGTGCAGGTGGATCCATTGGCGAATTTTTGTGCGCGCGCGAGACGTGTGCACTAGCGACAGCCAGTCGCGCGATGGTGTGTGTCCCTTTTGCGTGACCACTTCGACCACGTCGCCATTGGCCAGGACGTGCCGCAGCGGCACCATTTCGCCGTTCACTTTCGCGCCCGCGCATTGGTGCCCTACTTCCGTGTGCACCGCGTATGCAAAGTCGATCGGCGTGGAACCTCTCGGCAGCACCACCACGCGCCCTTTGGGCGTGAACGTGTAAACCTCTTCGGGATACAAATCGACGCGCAGTGTTGACAGGAACTCGCTGGGCTCCTGCATCTCCTGAACCCATTCGATCAGCTGCCGCATCCACACGATGCGCTGATCGTCCGCCGCCGAAGCCCCTTGTCCGTCCTTGTACTTCCAGTGTGCCGCTACGCCTTGTTCGGCAATGCGGTGCATCTCCTGCGTGCGAATCTGTACCTCAAATGGCTGCCCGGCGTGGATCACCGTGGTGTGCAAGGACTGGTAGAGGTTCGGCCGCGGCATGGCGATGTAGTCCTTGAACCGGCCCGGCACCGGCCGCCAGATCTGATGGATTACGCCTAGAGCCGCATAACAATTCTTCACCGTGTCCGTGATCACGCGGACGGCCAGCAAGTCATACACCTGGTCCAGCATGCGCTGCTGCTTCTGAATCTTCAGGTGCAGCGAATAAAGACGCTTCACGCGCGCTTGCACTTCGGCGGGGATCCCGCTTTCTACCATCTTTTTGCGAATCGCGTCCTGTACCTCTTCGAGAAACTTATCGAATGCCTTCTGCTTCGAAGCGACCTTCTTTTGCAGGCCGAGGAACGATTCCGTATCGAGATACCGGAAGGCCAAATCCTCCAGCTCGCCGCGAATCAATCCCATGCCGAGCCGGTTCGCAACCGGTGCATAGATATCCAATGTTTCACGCGCAATCCGCTTCTGCCGCTCGGCATCGAGATATTCGAGCGTGCGCATGTTGTGCAGCCGGTCCGCCAGCTTCACCATCACGACGCGGACATCGTTGACCATCGCCAGCAGCATCTTACGGACGTTCTCGGCTTGCCTGTCTTCCGGCGCCAGCAAATCGAGCCTGCTGATTTTTGTAACGCCTTCCACCAAGCGCGCGATATCCGGCCCAAATACTTCCGAAACTTTCGAAAGGGGAATTTTGGTGTCTTCCACAACGTCGTGCAGCAGCGCGGCGCAAATCGACGTCGCATCCAGCTTCATGTCCGCCAGGAGGTGCGCCACTTCGACGGGATGCGAAAGATACGGCTCACCCGAGAGCCGCAATTGCGATTTATGCTGTTCCGCGGCGAAATCGTAGGCTCGGCGGAGGAGTTCCAAGTCATCGCCCGGGCGGTTGCGATGAACCTTGTCGACAAGCTCCATGAAACGCAGATCTACGTTGCGGCGGGCGCCAACACTGATGGCGGAATTATTGATAGCGCTCATGAATTCCCCGTAGCAGGGCCGGCTCCATTGTAAGCCGGATTGACAACCTGCGCGCACCCGCGACCCTTTCAGTAAACGAGAAATCGCGTCGCGTCCAGTAGGGCGGGGAAATGTGCGTTATTTCGATTGTTCTAGGGCTTCGATCAGCGCAGGCACAATTTCAAAGAGATCGCCGACGATTCCGTAATCCGCCACTTCGAAGATCGGTGCGTTCTGGTCCTTATTGATCGCCGCTACTGTGCGCGCGGCTTTCATCCCGACCACGTGCTGTATCGCGCCGCTGATTCCCAGCGCCAGGTACAGCTTCGGCGCAACCGTTTGACCCGAACTTCCAATCTGCCGGTCCATGGGCAGCCAGCCTTCATCGCAAATCGGCCGCGACGCACAAAGTTCACCGCCCAGCATCTTCGCCAGCTTTTCCGCCATCGGAATGTTTTCCGGCGCCTTGATCCCGCGCCCGATGGATACCAGAATCGGCGCCTGCGTCAGGTCGACCGCCTGCTTTGCCTCGCGGAATCTTTCGAGCGGTTTGGTGCGAATCTGCTCAGGCTTGATTTCCACGCTCACCGGCTTCACGGGGGCTCTCCCACTCGCATTTTTCGCCGCCAGATCGGCGCGGAATGCGCCCGCCTGGAACGTTGCCATCCACGGCGCCGCGTCCGTGAACACCACATCCGCCGCCGTACGCCCCTGAAACATCTGCCGCACGAAAACTAATTTGCCGTTTTCATGCCGGTAGCCGATGCAATCGCCTATCAAACCCTTCTGGATTGACGCAGCCAGCTTCGGCGCAAAATCCCGCACCTGGTACGTGTGCGGCAGCAGCACCAGATCGGGCTTCGCACCCTCGATCACCTGCCGCAGCGCGATCGAAAATCCATCGGGCGTGTATTTTTCGAGCAGATCGTGTTCGACGAGCGAAACCTCGTCTAACTGATATCCCGCCAGCTCATCCGCCAGCGCCGCCACACCTTTGCCGATCACTACGGCAGAAACCGAGCTGTCCTTTTGATCAGAGGCTTGCTTCGCAATCGCTTGCGCCGCAGCCAGCGTTTCGAAGCTGACGCGGTTCCACTGCGCGTCGTGCTGCTCGGTGATGAGGAGTATTTTCATCGATTTCCCAACTTCCTTAAGGGATGGCTCCTTCGCTCGCTCGTTCCCTCAGGGTGGCGGCCCTTGCCGAAGTCCTCAAATCACTCGAGCCTCATGCCGCAGCTTTTCCAGCAGCTTCGCGGCGGCTTCTTTTGGGGACCCGGTGATGAATTCCGTTTTCTTCGTTTT
>JASHWB010000392.1 GCA_030044295.1 Candidatus Acidiferrales bacterium | reverse complement strand
ACAACGTGATGACGCGGGACAACCTGGTGACGGTGCCGGTGGGAACGACGCTGGACGAAGCGGAGAAAATCCTGCAACAGCACCGCATCGAGAAACTGCTGGTGGTGGACAAGGATTTCAACCTGAAGGGGCTGATCACCGTCAAGGACATACAGAAGAAGATCGAGTTTCCGAGCGCCACGAAGGACGATCATGGGCGGCTGCGCGTGGGCGCGGCGATCGGCGCGACGAGCGAATTCCTGGAACGCGCGCAGGAAATGGCCCGGTGCGGCGCGGACGCGCTGGCCATCGACACGGCGCACGGCCACACCACGCGGGTGATGGAAGCGATCCAGGCGGTGAAGCGCAAACTGCCGGAAATGCAACTGCTGGCCGGCAACGTGGCGTCGGCGGAAGCGACGCGCGATTTGATCGCGCTGGGCGTGGACGGGATCAAGGTGGGCATCGGGCCGGGTTCGATCTGCACGACGCGCGTGGTGACGGGAGCAGGCGTCCCGCAGATTACCGCGATTACCGAAGCGGCGCGCGCGGCCGCGGGCAGCGGCGTGCCGGTGATCGCCGACGGCGGCATCAAGTTTTCGGGAGACATCACGAAGGCGATCGCCGCGGGCGCTGCGAGCGTGATGATCGGGAGCCTTTTCGCGGGAACGGAAGAATCGCCGGGCGAGACGATTTTGTATCAAGGGCGAACGTTCAAATCGTACCGCGGCATGGGATCGCTGGGCGCGATGGAGGCTGGCTCGGCGGACCGCTACGCGCAGGAAGGCGCCGAGCGCGGGAAAACGGTGCCCGAAGGAATCGAGGGACAAGTGCCGTACAAGGGACCGCTCGCGGGACTGGTGGAGCAACTCGTCGGAGGGCTGCGCAGCGGCATGGGTTACGTGGGCGTCGCAAACATCCGCGAGCTGCAGGAAAAGGCGAAGTTTATCCGGATTTCGCAGGCGGGATTGAGAGAGAGCCACGTCCACGACGTGATCATCACGCGAGAAGCGCCGAACTATCGACTGGAGTAGGACGGCTGGGATAGCGCCGCCTTGGCGTGCGAGGCAGAAGAGGGATTCTTCGTCGCTCCGCCTGCCTGTTGCCGGCAGGCTCCTCAGAATGACACGGATTGGAAATCGAGTAGAGCGCAAGGCCGCGGCGGTAAAGAGCGGGAGCAAGCTCTCGGACTGCACATGAAAAACGAACGGCCCGTTCGAGGCGCCAAGGAGCGCGACCGAACGGGCCGAAAACGTTTTTAAGAGAGATTCTTCGCCGATCCCCGCCGGATCGGCTGAGAATGACACGGTGGAAGGAGAAACGGCTACTTTTCGGCGGCCGCGGCTTCTTTTTCCTTCTCTTCCTCGGGAACTTCTTCGGCGGCGCGACGGCCCTTCTTTTCCTTCTTCTTCAGCTCCGAGCCGATCCATTCGAGGATGGCGAGCTCGGCGCCGTCTCCAATGCGCCAGCCGATGCGGACGATGCGGGTGTAGCCGCCGTTGCGATCGCCGAAACGGGGCGCGAGTTCGCCGAAGAGCTTCTTGGTAGCGGCGGGCGTCATGAGGAACGCCGCGGCCTGGCGGCGCGCGTGGAGCGAGTCGCGCTTGCCGAGCGTGATCATGCGCTCAGCGAGCGGACGCGCAGCCTTGGCGCGCAGCAGCGTGGTTTGGATGCGCTCCTTCTCGACGAGATTGGTGACGAGATTGCGGAGCGTGGCGCGGCGGTGCGCCGGGTTGCGTCCGAGTTTCGAGCCAGCTTTCAGGTGTCTCATGTCCGGTTCCGTGGCCGCGCGCGATTAGACGGCGGTGGTTTCCTCCGTAGAGGGCATCGCCGTCTGGCTGGGAAGAGGCGGCCAGATGATGCGGCCGTGCTCGTCGAACTTCATGCCGAGGCTGAGGCCCATTTTCTGGAGGATGTCCTTGATCTCGTTGAGAGACTTGCGGCCGAAATTTTTCGTTTTGAGCATTTCGGATTCGGTCTTCTGCACGAGTTCGCGGAGATTTTGTATGTTGGCATTCTTGAGGCAATTGTAGGAACGGACGGAGAGCTCCAGCTCCTCGACGGAACGATCGAGATATTCGAGGCGCGGATCGGCGTAATTTTCGACGGCCTCTTCGGGCAGTTCCGGCTGCTCCTCGAAGTTGATGAAGATGCTCATGTGGTCCTTCACCAGCTTCGCGGCGAGACCGATGGCGTCCTGCGGCGTGATGGCGGCATTGGTCCAGACTTCGAGCGTGAGCTTTTCGTAGTCGGTCATCTGACCGAGACGCGCGGCTTCGACGGAGTAGTTGACCTTGCGCACGGGCGAGTGCACGGAGTCGATGGGGATGTAGCCGATGGCGAGATCCTCGTCGAAGTTGCGATCGGCAGCAACGTAGCCGCGGCCATTCTTGATGCGCAGTTCGAGCTCGAGCTTGCCGCCTTCGCTGACGGTGGCGATGTAGATGCTTTTGTCGAGCACAGCGATGTCGGCGTCTTCCTCGATTTGCGCCGAAGTGACCGGGCCGGGCGTCTGTACGTTGAGCGTGACGGTTTTGGGCTGATCGTTATTGAGCTTGAGGGGAATCTGCTTGAGGTTGAGGATGATGTCGGTGGCGTCCTCGACCACGCCGGGAATCGGCGAAAATTCGTGCAGCACGCCTTCGATCCTGACGGCGGTGATCGCAGCGCCCTCGATAGAGCTCAGCAGGGCGCGCCGCAGCGCGTTACCCACGGTGGTTCCCCATCCGCGTTCGAACGGCTGCGCCGTGAA
The DNA here is from genome assembly GCA_030044295.1 of Candidatus Acidiferrales bacterium. GTDB lineage: Bacteria > Acidobacteriota > Terriglobia > Acidiferrales > UBA7541 > Palsa-295. The sequence goes on along the minus strand of JASHWB010000392.1, from coordinate 7,464 downwards.
CTTCCCGTACTTATCGGTGAGCGACTCGGGTTCGGCAGCCAAGCGCTTCGGTTTCTGAAAACCTTTCCACATTTTGCCTTCCTTCCGGCCCGCCCGCGGCGGACCTGCAAGCGTACGATTGCTGAAATTCGGAGCGGCGCGTTGATTGCGAGCCGCGTTATTTCGAGTACAGTTCGACGATAAGCTGCTCGTTCATCGGCGGCGTTTGGACGTCCTCGCGGCGCGGCAGGGCCACGACGCGCGCTTTGAAATTCTCGCGGTCGATATCGAGCCACGCAGCGACGCCCTGGCTCTGCGCCAGGTTGCGCGCTTCGAGGATCATCGCGTTCTGGTGCATTTTTTCCTTCAGCAGGACCTCGTCGCCAACTTTGACGAGGTAGCTCGGGATATTCACTTTGCGGTCGCCAACGCGAACGTGCCCGTGCAGGACGAGCTGGCGCGCCTGGGCGCGCGAGCCGGCAAGGCCCATGCGATAGACGACGTTGTCGAGGCGGCGCTCCAACATGACCATGAGATTGGCGCCGGTGGGCCCCTTGGTGCGCTCCGCTTCCTCGAAATAGTTGCGGAACTGGCGCTCCAGCAGGCCGTACGTGCGCTTCACCTTCTGCTTTTCGCGCAACTGCACTCCGTAGCCGACCATCTTCGCGCGACGAGCCTGGCCGTGCTGTCCGGGAATGAAATTGCGCTTTTCGATGGCGCATTTTTCCGTAAAACAACGCAGGCCTTTCAAGAAGAGCTTCTGCCCTTCCCGGCGGCACAACCTGCAAACGGCTTCACGATGTCTTGCCAAGTGCTTCTCCTTCTCCGCAAACAAAAGCCGGGCTAAAACCCCGTAGATGCCGGGCCGAAAAGCCCGGGCTACGTTTCAAACCAGAAACCGGGCACAGCATGCTGTGCCCCTACAAGCTATACGCGGCGGCGCTTCGGCGGACGGCAGCCGTTGTGCGGCACGGGTGTGACGTCCTTGATGCCATTGATATGCAAACCCGAAGACGCGAGCGCGCGGATCGCGGATTCACGGCCAGCACCGGGACCCTTCACGCGCACCTCTACCGATTTCATGCCGTATTGGTCGCGCGCCACTCCCGCTGCGTTCATGGCGGCCTGCTGCGCGGCGTAGGGCGTGCCTTTTCGCGAACCCTTGAAGCCCACCGAACCGGCGGAAGCCCAACTGACGGCGCGGCCGTCGGGGTCGGTTAGGGTGACGATGGTGTTATTGAACGTCGCCTGAATGCACACCACACCATGCGGCACGACGCGCTTTTCGCGCTTCTTGCGAAATTCCTTTTTGCGCCGAGTGGGTTTCGCACCCGCTGCCGGCGCTGCTCCCTCTTGAGTTTCCTTTGCCACGCGTGTTCCTCTCTTAGTGCTTCCCTAATTGACTTACTTGCGGGCCATCACTTTCTTCTTGGCCGCGACGGCTCCCTTGCGCGGACCCTTGCGGGTGCGCGCGTTGGTATGCGTGCGCTGGCCATGCACCGGAAGATTGCGGCGGTGGCGCAACCCGCGGTAACACTGAATTTCAATCAGCCGGCGAATGTTCATCTGCTGCTCTTTGCGCAGGTCGCCTTCGACGCCGCCTTCGGCTTCGATCGCGCTGCGCAGATGAGTGACTTCATCCTCCGTCAGATCTTTCACCTTCTTGACAGGATCGACGCCAGCCTTGGCGGCGAGATCGCGGGCGCGGTGGTGCCCGATGCCATAAATCGCCGTCAACCCGATCCACAGCCGCTTGTTCGGCGGCAAATCCACTCCGGCAATGCGTGCCATAAAGCCTCTCCTTACTTTCGGAACTAGCCCTGGCGCTGGCGGTGCTTGGGATTAACGCAAATCACGCGCACCACGTCGCGCCGATGAATGATCTTGCACTTCATGCAAATTTTTTTGACCGATGCCCGGACCTTCATTTTCCTTTTCCTTTGGCTTCGTTTCTTCCGTTCCCGAAGCGAACGGAAGATGCCGGGCTGAAGCCCGGCGCTACATTCAACCTAAAACTGCGGGCACAGCATGCTGTGCCCCTCGGTCTACGTCCGGACGCGCCGCTATTTATAGCGGTAAACGATTCGGCCGCGCGTGAGATCGTAGGGCGAAAGTTCCACGGCCACGCGATCGCCGGACAGGATGCGAATGAAATTCTTGCGCATCTTGCCGGAAATGTGCGCGAGCACCTGATGCTTGTTATCCAGCTCGACGCGAAACATGGCGTTGGGGAGCGGCTCGATGACCGTGGCCATCACTTCGATGGCGTCTTCCTTGCCGCTGCCTTCCTCGCCCGGCTTCTTTCTATCCTGCTCAGGCCTTTTCGCCATAAGATCCTATTCGCAACATCGCAATCGATTACGTGCCGTCAGCACCGCAAGCCCACAAGATGCCGGGCTGAAGCCCGGCGGTACATTTAGACTCTAAGCGCCGCTCTTGCGATCTCTACCGGCTCACCAACAGGGCCCAGACGCCTCGCGCGGGCGCGTCAAAATCCACGGGCCGTTCTTCGTGACGGCGACGGTATGCTCAAAATGGGCCGAGTCACTGCCATCGGCGGTAACGGCGGTCCAATCGTCGCTCAGGACGCGAACAGCTGGAGCGCCGACATTGACCATCGGCTCGATGGCGATGACCAGACCCTCTTCCAATTTCGGGCCCAGCCCCGCCGGGCCGTAATTCGGGACTTGCGGATCCTCGTGCATATGCGTCCCGATACCATGGCCGACGAACTCGCGCACGACCGAATAACCGTGCTTCTCCACCCATTGTTGCACGGCGGCGGAGACATCACCCAGCCGGTTACCCGGCCTCGCCTTCTCGATGGCCCGCTCAAGCGACTCGCGCGTAACGCGCAGCAGCTTCTCGCGTTCCGGGGAGATACTTCCCACCGGAATCGTCAGCGCGGCGTCCGCGAAATAGCCCTCCAGCTCGACGCCGAAATCCATCGACAGAATGTCGCCTTCACGCAGCTTGCGCGAGACCGACGGAATCCCGTGCACCACTTCCTGGTTGATCGAGGTGCAGACAGAACCAGGATAGCCCCGATAACCCTTAAACGCCGGCCGCGCGTGATGCTCCGCGGTGTACGACTCGGCGAACTTGTCCAGCTCCTTGGTCGAAATCCCGGGCTGGACCATGGCGCGCATCTTTTCAAGCGCGCCCCATACGATCATGCCCGAGCGGTGCATCTTTTCCAGCTCGGCGGTTGACTTACATACGACCATTCGGGCCTTCCGCGCATTTCAGAATCGCGTTGAGCGCGCGGGTCACTTCGTCAACGCTTCTGCCGGCATCGATCACCTCCAGCACGCCCCGCCGACGGTAGTAATCCGATAGCGGCCTGGTCTGGCGGTCGTACGCCGCAAGCCGATCCTTCACCACTTCCGGGCGGTCGTCGGGACGCTGTACGAGCTTTCCGCCATCGCGATCGCAAACGCCCGGAACCTTCGGCGGCGCCTCGAACTCGTTATAAATCTCGCCGCCCACGGTACACGTCCAGCGACCTGCCAGCCGCCGAAAGAGCCTCTCGGGGCTGAGGCAAAACTCGACGACCAACGGGCTGCCAAATCCCTTCGCGTCGAGCAGCGCGTCGAGCTCCTCGGCCTGCGGAAGCGTGCGCGGGAAACCATCGAAGATGAAGCCGCGCGCGCAATCAGACCGCGAAAGCCGCTCTTCGACCATTCCAACCACCAAGTCGTCCGGCACCAGCGCGCCGCTCGCCAAAATGGGCTGCACTTTCTTTCCCAGAGGCGTTTCGCGGCTGATGGCGTCGCGAAACATGTCGCCCGTGGAAAGGTGAGGCAACCCGCATTCTCTAGCGGCCAACTTCGCCTGGGTACCCTTCCCCGCGCCGGGAGGGCCCAGAAAGATCAGAGCTCGACTCGAAGCCATCGTCACCGCCGAATCGAAATCAACTGCGACGGCTCACTACGCGTTCCCATGTGACGGCCGTTTGCCCGTCACGCACGACGACTGCGCACCCGGCCCCTTCGAACAAAACCCTCGTAATTGCGCATCACCAGCTGCGCCTCAAGCTGCTGCACGGTATCCATGGCCACTTCGACGACGATCAGCAGAGACGTGCCTCCGAAGTAGAACTGCACGTTCAGACCGTCGAGGACGAAACGCCACATGTGCACGTCGAACCAATTGCCGACGAGCGGCAAGTGCTGCAAATGGATTCCCGAAATCATCCACTCCGGCAGGAGGCAAACCGCCGCTAGATAGATGCCGCCGACGAACGTGAGGCGCGTCAGGATGCGGTTAATGTACTCGGACGTGTTGCGCCCTGGGCGGATGCCGGGAATGAATCCCCCGTACTTCCGCATGTTGTCCGCCAAATCCGTGGGGTTGAAAATAATGCCCACGTAAAAGAACGCGAAGAAGACGATGAGGGCAACGTACAACAGCGTGTACAGCGGCTCGCCCCAAGTGATCGCGCTGGCCAATTTTTGAAAGAGCGGCGATTTGGACTTAAACAGCAGCGCGGCCGTCTGAGGAAAAGTGAGCAGCGAGCTGGCGAAAATCGGGGGAATCACGCCGCCCGCGTTGACGCGCAGCGGCAGATACGTCATTTGGCCGCCCATCACTTTACGCCCCATAACGCGCTTCGCGTACTGCACCGGGATGCGGCGCTGTCCACTTTCGACGAAAACGATGAAAGCAACCACGGCGGCCATCATGACGAATATGGCCAGCATGGTGATCGGCGTGAATGAGCCCCACTGCCGCGTTTCCGCCTTGCTCCAGAGATCGCTTACGGCATTCGGCAAGCCAACCACGATTCCAGCGAAGATTATGAGCGACATGCCGTTGCCGATACCACGGTCGCTGATCTGCTCGCCCAGCCACATGATGAACGCGGAACCAGTGGTCAGCGTGAGCATCGTCATCAGGATGAACGACACGCCGGGATGGTAGACCAGCGATTGGCCGTTCATGCTCTGCCGCTGCAGAGTGAGCGCGATGGTGAACGACTGGAACAAGCTCAGGATGATCGTCAGGTAGCGCGTGTATTGGGTGATCTTGCGGCGGCCGAGCTCGCCCTCTTTCTGCAGCCGTTCCAGATACGGCCACACCACCACGAGCAATTCAAAAATGATCGCGGCGGTGATATACGGCATGATGCCGAGCGCGAAAATGGTCAAGCGGCGCAAGTTGCCGCCGCTGAAGAGGTCGATCAAACCCAGGACGGAGCCGCGGCTTTCCTCGAAGAGCTGGCCGAGCAGCGTGGTGTTAATGCCGGGAGTAGGAATAAACGCGCCGAGGCGATACACGGCCAGAACGCCAAGCGTGAAGAGCACGCGCTTGCGCAAGTCCGGCGTGATAAAAATGTTGCGGATCGCCTCGACTAACTTCTTCATGCGATTAGTTCGACCTTCCCTCCGGCGCGCGCGATTTTCTCCTGAGCGGACTTGCTGAACGCGTGCGCGCGCACGGTCAAAGCGACTTTCAACTCGCCGTCACCGAGAATCTTGACCTCGCCGCAAGAGGCACGGACTAAGCCGCGGCCAGCGAGCGATTCGGGAGTCACCGTCTCGCCCGCGGCGAAGGCATTGAGGCTTTCGACGTTGACGACGGCAAAGGATTTCGGAAATGGGCTGGTAAATCCGCGCTTGGGCAGACGGCGATGCAGCGGCATCTGGCCGCCTTCGAAGCCCGCGCGGCGCGAATAACCGCGGCGGGACTGCTGGCCCTTATTGCCCGCGCCAGAGGTCTTACCCATTTTCGAGCCCATGCCGCGTCCCACGCGCACTTTGCGGTGACGCGAGCCGCGCGGCGGTTTCAAATTGGAAAGTGTCGGTTCCATGGATTCCCCAGCTACTTCTGAATTTCGACGAGGTGGTGAACCTTGGCGATCATGCCGCGAATCGCCGGTGTGTCTTGCCGCTCAACCACCTGGTGCATGCGGCGAAAACCGAGGCCGCGAATGGCCTGGCGCATGTCGCGCGGGCAGCCAATAAAGCTGCGCACCCACTTGATTTTCACCGTGCCCGATTGTTTTTTCGACGTGGCCATAAGTTCCAAACGGCTACGATGCCGCAGCCTCCTCCGCGGCGATTTTGCCGCGCGATTCCGCGACGAGCGAAGCGTTTTTGAGGTGCAGGAGCGCGTCGAACGTGGCCTTGATAACGTTGTGCGGATTCGACGTGCCGATCGACTTGGTGAGCACGTTCTGAATCCCGGCGACTTCCATCACGGCGCGCACCGGGCCGCCGGCGATCACGCCGGTGCCTTCGGGTGCGGGCTTGAGGAGCACATGGCCCGAGCCGTAAAAGCCGATCACCTGGTGCGGAATCGTGGAGCCGCGCAGATTGAGCTTGACCATGTTCTTTTTGGCCTGCTCGATGGCTTTGCGAATGGCCATAGGCACTTCGCGAGCCTTGCCCATGCCGAAGCCGGCGTGTCCGCTCTGGTCACCCACGACGACGAGCGCGGAGAAGCTGAGATTCTTGCCGCCTTTCACGACTTTCGTGACGCGGTTAATGGAAACGACCTGGTCCTTTAAGCTGGCCTGATTCGCTTCAACCGGCCGGCGAACGGACAACGTATCCTTGAGTTCTTGTTTCGGCATAAGTTTTAAAACTTCAGGCCCGCCTCACGGGCCGCTTCCGCCAGCGCCTGCACGCGGCCGTGATACTGATAGCCGCCGCGATCGAACACGACATTTTCGATGCCCTTGGCGCGAGCGCGTTCGGCAACGATTTTTCCGACTACCTTGGAAGCGGCGATATTGCCGCCGCCCTTAATTTGCGCGCGCACGTCCTTATCGAGGGAGCTGGCCGAAACGACGGTGCGCGCCGAAGCATCGTCGATCACTTGCGCGCGAATGTGGCGCGTCGAGCGGTGCACGCAAAGGCGCGGACGCTCGGCTGTGCCGGCGATGCGCTTGCGCATGCGCACGTGAACGCGCTGGCGGTGCGCCTCGCGCGAAAGTCTTCGAACCGAAATGGCCACGCTGCTCCTCCTTCGATCTCAACGGCCGGTCTAGCCGGCGGCTGCCTTGGCGCCCGCTTTGCCGGCTTTCTTCTTCAAACGCTCGCCGGTGATGCGAATCCCCTTCTGCTTGTACGGGTCGGGCGGACGCAGCGCGCGAAGATTCGCGGCGATCTGGCCCACCTGATTTTTGTTCGCGCCGGTGACGGTCAAATGCGTCTGTTTTTCCACGGCGACCTGAATCCCCTCGGGAATCGGGAACTCGACCGGATGCGAAAAGCCGAGGGCTAGAACGACGTTCTTGCCCTTCACTTCCGCACGATAGCCGACTCCCACGATATCCAGCTCTTTCTTGAAGCCCTGCGTGACGCCGGTGATGGCATTGGCTACCAAGGCGCGGGCGAGGCCATGAAGCGCTCGCTGGTCGTCATTCTGGCGCGTGGCGACGAGGGTGCTGTCTTTCTGCTCGAAGCGTATTCCGCGCGGCAGGCCGATCGAAAGCTTGCCCTTGGGACCCTGGACCTCGACGGCGGTTTCCTTGATCTG